>JAUYLJ010000022.1 GCA_030699685.1 bacterium
GCCTGGATAGCCTGGACTTCATTTTCCGAAACCTCGGGATAAAAGTATACGCTCAAATCAATCCGCTCTTTCAGCGACTTGATCGCCCGATCGCCGATCAGGTTGGTAGTACCGACTAAGCTGACGGAAAACAGCGTCAGCACAATAATCAAAATTGTTGCCGCGGAAAGCCAGAAATTTCTGGTGAAGCTTTGGAACGCAAATTTCAGTGCTCGAAAAAAGGATATCATAATCTCTTAGAGTAAATACTTGCCGCCTTCTTGATCGGAGATCACTTGGCCACTTTCCAGGGTGATGACCCGCTTGCGGAGAGAGTTGACGATATCACGATTGTGCGTGACCAGCACCACCGTCGTGCCGAATTTGTTGATCTTGAGGAGAAGATCGATAATCTCCTGGACGTTAATCGAGTCCAAGTTTCCCGTCGGTTCATCGGCTAAAATAATCTTCGGACGATGAACAAGCGAACGAGCGATTACCACCCGCTGCTGTTCGCCCCCTGAGAGCTGGTTGGGAAAACGGTATGCCTTGTCTTCTAAATTGACTATTTTAAGCGCCTGGGGAACAATACTCCTTATTTTCGCCGCCGGAGCGCCAGCCACCTCCAGCGCAAAAGCCACGTTCTCGTACACGGTTTTCTTCTGCAGCAGCTTAAAATCCTGGAACACAACCCCGATCTGCCTGCGCAGTGTGGGAATTTCGGACTGCTTAA
Organism: bacterium; assembly: GCA_030699685.1. Classification (GTDB taxonomy): domain Bacteria; phylum Patescibacteriota; class Patescibacteriia; order JAHIZJ01; family JAHIZJ01; genus JAUYLJ01. The sequence continues at coordinate 713 of JAUYLJ010000022.1, forward strand.
TGTCGGTGATGTCCCAGCCGCCCACAATAATACGTCCCTTGCTGACTTTCTCCTCGGCGATCACCAAACGGGCCAGGGTTGTTTTACCCGTACCCGATTGACCTACGATAGAAACAAATTCTCCCGGCCGTATGCGAAGCGAAACGTTTTTCAGGGCAACAGTCTCTGGTTTGTAAATTTTGGCGACGTTTTTGAATTGTATCATTCGGATTTGATTTTTTCCACCCTGACGTGAATCACTCCTTTGCTGGGATGAGCTATATTTTGGAACGCATCTTTCGAGAGATCAATCACCCGTCCTTCCACGAAAGGACCGCGCGACACCACCTTGACCACCACGCTTTTTCCGCTTTCAAGATTTGTCACTTTTAGTTCGGTGTCATAATCAAAAATGTTATTGGCCGCGCCATTCGGGTATCTTGCACTGTAGTACCAGCTGGCCCAGCCTTCCTGGCCCTGGGGCGACGCGTCTTCAAACACTCCCACCACGGCAAAAGGCAGGTGAATCGAGCCATGGACACGCTCGCTGGCAAAATCAGCATAACCCGGTAACTCCACCCACGTTTCTTTGGCGCCGTCCCAATACCGAAGCGACTTCGTGTTCAGGTTGGGAGCGGTATACGCCAATTCAAGAGCTATCGGTTTGGCAATTGGGCCATCGTGGTATACATGGAATGACATCAACGGCGAAACCAACTTGTAAGCTTCGGGAATAGGGCCGGGCAAAACGCTTTCCCCTTTCAAAACCACTTTCGTCCTTCCGGCCATAGTACCCTCCCGCCAGCCAAGCTTAAACACTCCGTCAGGCATAGACACTATCCGGCCGGAAACGGCGTCCTCGGACAGATAATCAAATTCAGCCGATCCGTAGAGCGGGGCCGGATCTTCAAACACCGCCAACCGAGAAAATGGCAGGTGGCTGATCGCTTCCACGTGGGAATCAATCCAATTCGTTTTGCTTGGCAAGGGCAGCCACTCCTGGCTGGTCGAGTTCCAAAAATAGGCTCTCTTCGGCCAATAGTTGTCTGATTCGAAAGAAATAGTGAGAGCCAGAGGTTTATGAATTTCGAGCGGGTTTTCGTCACCCAGTATATCGTATTCGACCACCTTGCTGACCAGTTTTTTTTGCCCTTGAGCGTTCGAAAGTGTCTCGCGAATTTCCTGGAGCCGGACAGAGACTGTCTGGCTGAGCACTCCAGGAAGAACGCCGAGCCGGAATTCGCTGTCAGGCAACGCCGCCGTATATCCTTTACTGATCGTTTCACTGTCCAAATGGATCCGGACAGACTGAGCTTCTTCTTTCTTCAATTCATCAATACTCTTTGTCTCCGCCGCCGCCACACTGGGGGAAAAAGTCAGCCAAAAAACAATAAAAGCAAATATTGCTTCTGTAATCGTGAAATTTCTTTTAATGTGTTTTATGGTCACAAGATGTAGTAAACCGTTTTCTTGTTATAGTGTCAATCCTTTCATTTCCCTGGAGCGGGTAACGGGAATCGAACCCGTATCTCAACCTTGGGAAGGTCGCATAATAACCATTATACGATACCCGCGGGCATCCTTAACTTCTACTGTTTTTCTTCAGCGCGGTGTTCAGCTTCTTGATGAGGCGTTCAGGTGAATATTCGGCTTTCAGCAAATACTCAGCGGCGCCCAATTGATCAGAGCGCATCCTGTCTTCATGCGTATCAATATTACTGAAAATAAACACTAAGAGTTTGGCCGCCTTTGGATGCTGGCGAATTTCTTCCAGTAAATCAAACCCGACCCGATCCTGGTACGATACGTCGCCATTCGCCTCTTCCGGGATAATTAGGTCAAGCAAGACAACATCCGGCAAATGCTTGATAGCCAAGTCACGGCCCGCCGTTTTATCATTCGCCGTCAGTAAATTATATTTTGAATACCGTTCAAATACCTGCCGGTACATGTCGACGAGTACCTTTTCATCCTCGATCAACAATACTGTTGGTTGCTCACTCATGGTCTTTGATAAATTGTAATATTGACGAATAAACGGAATGCTTCTTCTCGCTCAGGCGAAGGTTATGAATCGGAGAATCCAGCCAGTGGAGGTATTTTTCGCTTGATCCAATCCGTTCGTAGAGATACTTGGCGCTGGCGGGACTGGCCACCTGGTCCCGAGACGAATGGATAACGAGGATGGGACAACGCACCTGGGAAACCAGATTCCGCGCCTGGCAGGAAAGCCGGTACATGGCGTGCGAGGCGTGCAAAGGAATACGGATGTATTTGCCCCGCTGTAGGTAAAATTGAAAGTCCGATTCTTCTATCCAACTCTTCCGAGCGTATCCTTTGAACCAGCGGATCCAAGGGATGATGAAACGATGCAGATATTCTTTGGGAAAAAACAAGGGGGTGCTGATAGTGACTAGCGCTTTCGCGTGGATACGTCCCTGGACCTGGGCGGTCAGCGCCAGAATCCCTCCCAATGACATACCCACCACCATGACTGGCGACCCTGTTCCCGCCAGGCGGCGATATCCGTCTTCAACCGCCATCAGCCACTCCTCGGCCCGACGATGCTGGAGATCCGTGTCGCGTGTCCCATGTCCAGGCAAACAAATCCCTAATGACCCGACACCGTTGCTCTGAAGGAATTCTCCCAGTTCACGAAGGTCCCAGGGGCTGCCAGTAAAACCATGAACCAATAGCACGGCCGGCCTTCCCGATGATGGACTGAAAAAAAATTGCTGAGCGTGCTGTGGATCGGCGGTAATTGACTGATTCTCTTTCATCATGTACATTCATCTTGTTTTGGGCCGATGTAGCTCAACTGGTAGAGCAATCCCTTCGTAAGGGAGAGGTTGCCGGTTCGACTCCGGCCATCGGCTCCAGTGTATCAATTTTCACGGAAATGCTGGAGTCCACCCCGACAGCAAACAGGGTGAGTTCTTCAGAGTAACGCAGGGGCCTGTCACGGGCGAATGCCGGGGTTATGAATGGTACGATCCCACCATCGGTTTTGTGGGTCCTTCAGGCGGCGATACTGGCGTCTCTCACGTTTCAACAAACCTCACCGAAACAATCTCCAGACAACCCTTCCATGGGGCTGTCGATTTAGCCTATTCGATAAAGTTATACACCTTATGATCGTCCAATTGTTCATTGAGCCAAGAATCAAGGTCTTTGGTACGGATGAGTATATGCCGTACACGAATCCGCTCTTCCTCTTCGCCGGATCCTTCGACACTTTCGGAATCCGCGCCTTTTACCTTTTCATCGACTTTGATGATGTGATATCCATACTTGGTTTGAACTATGTCGCTCACTCCACCTTCGTCGAGTGAAAACGCCGCTTTAGAAAACTCTTCGTCCAGATCATCGCGGCCCATGAAACCCAAATCACCGCCTTGAGAGGCAGTCACATCCTCGCTGTATTCCGCCGCTATGCTTTCAAATTCCCCTCCTGATTGAATTTTGTCGAATGCTTCCTGTGCTCGCTGTTGCGCTTCCTGATTGTACGCGAGCGATGAATCATTGGAAAGATGATCCTGCATTTTCTCTCTCAAGATAAAGACCTCGAGAATGCTGTTCTTGAAGTCGTCGATAGTCCAGTTGTAGAGCTCCTGCAAGGACTGCTCTAGTGCTTGCTCTCCCCCCGAGTCCTCGAGAATTTTTTGCAACTCGACGTTGAGTTCTTCTTCTGAAACCGTCACTCCCGCTGCCCGGGCTTCGCGCCGAAGCAATGTGTCGCGGATGAGCTTCTCCACGATCAGTCCGCGCATGGCTTCATCGGAAGGGATAGTGACGAGGTCAGGGTTCAGTTCGTGCTGGGTTTGGTAATACTGCCGCAAGGCGTCATTGTCGTGGAAGTAGTCGCTATAACGAATGGTCGCACCTTTGACAATGGCCGCCGGAAACGGTACCACCTTCACTACCCCTCGGGTGACGGAATCATTCCAGTGATACTGATAAAGTCCCACGGCGAAAACACCCACACCCACCAGAAGCACGATAAACAAGGCCAATACAAACAGGCCGATCTTTTTTCCAGATCCACTCTTTGTTGTTTGAGGTGGGGGAGTGGCAGCAAATGAGGCTGGGGGTGACGCCGGCATTTTAGCAACCGGCGCGGGTTTCTGCTCAGCCTGGGCGGGTTTCCCGGCAGTCTGCGATTGAGTTTCCCCTTCCTGGCGAATTATCTCTAAAATTTCTTTTCGTGCCGCATCTGTACTGTTGGCTTCGGTTGTTTCAACCGGTTTCTTAGCCGTCGCCCGGATGCGTTTTTTTGGCGCAAAAGCTTTTTTTGTGGATATCTGGTCGTCTGTTTTCTTGCGAGTTGTTTCAGGCATGGAGCTGTAAGTTATGTTTATCGTTTAGCGAAAAAGTAATTCCACCACTTGCTTGGGGGCATATTTTGATCCGATGACCCCGTCGTTGTGGCAATCGATGTATTCTCCGTATTCTGATCCGGCTGAGTTTGACCGGGAACGATTACCGCCGACTCTCCCTCTTTTTGCAAACCAAGCTTAAGCCGTGCTTCACGTTCCTGGTAATAATCGGATTGAAAATAGGCGATCATTCCGGAAAGTTCGGTATTTTGGTCCTCTAGCGAGGCGATTTCGTTTTCCAATCGGGTAATCTCGGTACGCACTTCCCAGCGACGAACGATTTCTTTGACAAGAGCTATGGAGAATAACGCTATCACCGCTAGCTCAAACACCAATATCACTCTTGAACGAAGAATACGACTGACTCTTTTTTCTGATTCTCGACCTCGTTTCATGAGACAGAGTATACCAGAATAACCTGGACGTGGCAAATCACTGGGACCGCCTGCTTTTTGGCTTCAGAGACGACTTTGGTGAATCTTTCAGGAGACGGTTAAAGTGTTCCTCTCCCAAACCCTCTTTTATAGTATCAACCATTTTTACCAATTCGGCGGCGCTCAGATCCTTGGGAGGCGCCACTGTTTCTGTCTGCAATCTTGTTATCAGTTCCTGGATGCGCTTTGGTTCGGCCACATCTTTGATCTCAAGATTGGCCTGGGCGCCGGCCGTCTGA
>JAUYLJ010000024.1 GCA_030699685.1 bacterium
TGAACAACATCTACGAGACCGAGTTGTTTCAAGAGCTGATGGATCGCGTTGCAAAAGAGTCGAAGGAATATCAATCCATCTCAGCCCGCATCGTGGCGGATCACGCCAGAGCAAGCGTATTCATCGCGGCCGACGGAGTTATCCCCTCAAATAAAGAACAGGGGTATGTTTTGCGCAAGCTAATTCGAAAGACGGTGCGTGAATTTCGAAAACTGGGTCTAGACGACACTATGCTGGAGCAACTACTGCGCCTGATCATTCATCAATACCAGGAGGTGTATCCACACGTGGCCGAATCATCAGATTCGATCGTTAAGACCATTACAGAAGAAGCGGGGAAGTTTCGGAAGACCTTAGCCAAGGGGGAAAAGTTTTTGGCCAAAGAGCTTAGTAGCATCAAAGAGAAACCACAGGAAGCGGGAAAGTTCGCGTTTGACCTCTATCAAACCTACGGCTTTCCGCCGGAAATGAGCTTTGAAATTTTGACCAAAGAAGAGGGTCTGTCGATCGAGGATTACGTGTTTGACGGACTGTATCAGGACTATTTGAAACGCCATCAGGAGATGTCGCGAGCCGGATCAAAAGAGAAATTCGCTGGCGGTCTGGCGGATCATAGCGAGCGGGTAGTCAGGATGCATACGGCTACTCATTTGTTGCACCAGGCTCTTCGTGACGTTTTGGGCGATCACGTTTACCAGAAGGGAAGTAATATTACGGCCGAACGCCTGAGATTTGATTTCACCCATCCGAGGCCCGTGACCGATGACGAGTTACGCAGAGTCGAAGTTTGTGTCAACGAGAAGGTACAGGCGGCTATGGAGGTAACAAAAAAGTTTTTACCCCTGGAGGAAGCGAGGAAGCTGGGCGCCATTGGATTATTTGGTGAGAAGTATGGTGACACTGTTTCCGTTTATCTGATGGGGGACTACTCAAAAGAATTTTGCGGCGGACCGCACGTAAACAACACCAAAGAAGTTGGCATATTTTCCATCACCAAAGAAGAGGCCGTGTCTGCCGGTGTGAGGAGGATAAAAGCCATGGTTGTATAACGCTATGCCACAAAACACGCGGACGGATTTCAATACGGTACGAAAAATTTTCAACCAAGCAAGATATATACAGGGTTTTAGCGCCAACCCGGCTTTTATCATGCCCGCCGCCTGGAGCGGGATGTGGATGAAGTCACAAATAGGTTATGGATATTCCATGTTTCTCTTCTCCTTCAATGAAACAGTAGGGGAGATGTCTTATTTGGAGAAAGATCTGCGGCGTCTCTGGAGTATTTTACAAATTAAACTGCGACGTGATCCGCGCTATCTACGAAGAATTAAACGAAAGTATCAGCATACTATTAAGAAAGCAACAGCCCTTTTCAAAGAAATTGACGAAATTAACTTTCGCGCTTTATCAGAAAAGGAATTTATAACTTTGCTTCGTCGAGCGGTAACGGCGCATTTCGAGGCGGTGGGTGCCGGGCATATCATTGAGCCAATCGGCATTGAATTGGAAAAAAGCTTCCGCCAGCGACTGGAGAAGTTCGTAGCGGTTGTCCCGATGCTCAATCAATATTTCAGTTTGTTGACCACACCGACTAAGGCTTCATTTGCCGCGCTTGAAGAAACGGATTTGCGGAAAATAGCTCGTCTACCAAAAACTCAACAGGCCGAAGCTTTGCGAAAACACAGCCAGCGTTATGAATGGATTTCGAATAGCTATGTCAGAAGAAGGCAAATTCCCATTTCGGAATTTCGTAAAAGACTCCAAGCTTTGGCCAATATTCCATCTTCCCCCAATACTATCACTCGACGTAAAATGGCGCTTATTCGCCGTTTGCGTCTGGATAAAAAGATGAGAGAAATGATTGAGTGGATTGACTTTGCCACGGTTTGGCAGGATGAGCGTAAGGCCAACATTCTGCGCACTGTCAGTTACCTAGGACAAATCTTTGACGAGTTAGCGCGAAGATCAGGCGTAGAAAAGGAAACAGTCTATCAACTAACCGTGCAGGAGCTGCTGCGTTTGCGCTCAGTGCGGGAAGTAGAACGGATGAAATCAAAATTATTCGCCCGGCGCAAAGGGTGTTTTATCGTATCAACGATCGCAAAGGAATATATCGTTACCGGCGCTCAATATCAAAAACTCAGGAAAGTATACGATGAAATACAGTCCAGGGAGCGAAGTTCTGAAAATGAAATACACGCCACCACGGCTAATAGCGGAACCGCGGTTGGCCGGGCGGTGATTTGCCATAGTCTCAAGTCGTTAGCAAAGGTTCGCCCGGGCGATATTATCGTGGCGCCCATGACTCGTCCAGAGTACATGACAGCGCTGAAGAAAGCGGCCGCTATCGTGACTGATGAGGGAGGAATCACTTGCCACGCGGCAATTATTTCCCGGGAACTTGATATCCCTTGCATCATTGGCACGAAAATCGGAACCAAGGTGTTTAATGACGGGCAGAAGCTGGAAGTAAGAGCGGACCACGGTTTGGTAAGGGCGCTCGAAGAATGAATCCCCAAGCTTGGAAAATACTCTCTAGGAAGACTATTCGGTTAAATCGGCATCGTTCGATACTAAAAGTAGTAGCCGAGTTGCCGAGCGGAAAAAAGGATACCTTTTATCTTCGTAACAAGGGCAAAATCGTTTGCGCTTTGGTGTTGACTCGAGACAAACGCGTGGTTTTAGCGGAACAATACAGGCTCGGAGTGGACGATATTGTTTCTGAATTGCCGGGTGGAGGGGTAGATAAGGGTGAAACACCGCGTCAAGCTATAGTTCGCGAAGTGAGGGAAGAAGTCGGATATTCCGGAAAGGTTCGGCAGATAGTAAGCAGCAACGATGATGCCTGGTCGATGAAGACTCGATTCCATTTTGTGGTGACTGAGGCGGAAAAAGTAGCTGAACCGTCCAACACGGACACTGAGATTATTCGGCCAAAGTTGATGTCGCTGCGGCAGTTTCGAAAGCATTTACGTTCAGGCCGTCTCACTGACGTGGAAACGGGGTATTTAGCTTTGGATTTCCTCAAATTGCTCTGATCCTATTTGCCTGAAATCGCGCGATATACTACACTGTGTAGTGTAAAGACTATGGCAAACTACAAACCTAAAACCATCCACCTTGACGGAAAAGGCCTGACCAAAGTACTGGGGGAAGCTGAGGCCAGAATTATGGAACTGTTGTGGAATAATCATCCGGCCACGGTCCGCCAGGTTCGCGACGAATTGTCCCGCCACAAGAAGCGGCTGTCGTTTAATGCCGTCATGACTATCATGAACCGGCTGGTGGAAAAAGGTCTGCTGACAAAGGAAGAAAAAGGAAAAACATTCAGCTACCGTCCCAGCCGTAGCCGTGAGCAATTCTCCCGTTTGGTCGCCCGCGACGTGCTCAGCTCATTGCTGAAAGACCCGGTGCTTTTTGGGGCGGCCGCTTTTTCGGAATTTTCAGAATCATTGGATTCGAACACGCGCAAGCTTCTTGAAGAATTTATCAGTAGTCAGAAGCAATGAGGTATCGTGACATAAAAACCGCGGCGATATTGGCTGGTGGTTTTTCCGTTCCGGTCGTGGCCGGGCTGGGCGTCTGGTATTATGGAGAGCACGTCAGGAGTTTGTGGCTTTCTTTTTCTTCTTTTTGCCAACAGTCGCTCCAGCTCTGGCTGACGGTGTTGGGTCGCGACGGCAACATCGCAATTTTGGGCAGCTGGATTCTCCTGGCAACGGGGCTGGTTTGGGGAGGAACGGCGCTGCTGAGATCAGCTCTGTTGCTCAAACGATCTCGCCGGTCTCTACTTCAGAGGACAACGTCATTAGCAAACTTGTCTGATCCCGACGTCCTTGTCGTACAAGATGAAAGAGTTTGGGCTATGACAGTCGGCCTGTTTCGACCGCGAGTCTATGTTTCTTCAAAACTGGCCAAAGTGTTTTCCCAGGAGGAGTTTGATGCGGTGATCGCCCATGAAAAAGAACATATGAAAAACCTCCATCCCTTATCGTCATTTATCGCCTATGTTGCCACCCGGTTCTTATTTTATCTTCCAATCTCTCGGGATCTGCTCAGCCGTCTTGAGCTCAGACACGAGTTAAGGGCGGATCAGGCGGCGATAAAAAAATCATCCCAAGCGGCTCTTGGTTCGGCAATTTTGAAGATGCATCACCGAGGCGCGGGGCTGGATATGGCGGGGGCGAGCGGATTCGCCCACCTGCAGCAGCGAGTGGCCATGCTCGTAGGGGACAAGCAGGC
>JAUYLJ010000027.1 GCA_030699685.1 bacterium
GACGTCGAATAAATAATCAAACTCGTTATTCAACTAAACTGGCCGCGAGCTTGTCGAATGAACCACCCCAACCCTGGCTGGTCAGTTCTTTCATCTGGCCACCCGGGAGACCGACATGTTTGAGGGTCATTTTTGTCTTACCGTCCTGGGTTTCTTCAAATGTGATAGTCACTTCCAGTTCCTGGGGCATGTTTTCCATACCATATTCCGTCGCCGAAACAATGTTGTCATCTTTGTCGGAGAAGCTGTCGGTGCAGACGATTTTTTTCATCGGTATGATTTCTTTGTAGGTTCCCGTACTCCAAAAATCCTGTTCCGGCGCGTCCGGGGCAGGCTTTCCGCGCATGCAAAAAAGGTATTTTCAGCCGGCACGAAAATCCATGATGATTTTGGGAGCCGTGAACTCGGCCGGACCCCACCATTTTTTTATCTCTTCGGAATCGGACCAAGCTTTCCAAACTCTTTCGACTTGAGCGTCGAATATCCGCTCTATGATAAGCTCATTACTGTTATCATCGGACATGAGTTTTCCCCCTGTCTAAATAATGTTCTAAAGAGTCGAGTCTTCCCCGCCACATACCGTCGTAGTGCCGCAAATACGTTGCTGCGCCTTTGAGTGCCCGCGGAGAAAGACTAATCATGTGCTGCCTGCCTTCCTGGCGTTTGTGGATCAATCGGGCTTTTTCCAGCATTGTAAGGTGTTTGGAAACAGCCGCAAAGGTGAGTTTGTAGGATTGTGCGATCTCGCTGACAGAAAGTTCCTTTCTAGCTACCCTTCTGAGGATATCTCGTCGGGTTGGGTCGGCCAACGAGCTAAATACGGAATTAAGTTGTATAGAATATTCAACCATTTAGTTGAATGATAAATGAGGCTTGTCCACATGTCAAGCCCATTCTAATAACACAAAAACTTGTACTGAGCGACAAAAAGCCCACACTATCATCATAAACTACTCCAACAGAGACTCCAGATCCTGTTCGCCCGGTTCCAGATTAACTGTCTCAGGAAGGGTGCCCCTGAGAGTGGCTGTATTATCACCGTAAATCAATTCTTCTATTGAAAAACCGTTGACGCTGGCGATCTCCCGGTTCAGAATCCGCTCAGCCGCGTCCTCAATTTCATCATAATACCTTTCCGGCACAGTCAGTCGACCCAGTTTTGCGCTTTGCAAATTCAGTGACACGCTGTTCGCGGAGGTCCGAGCAACGTCAATATTCACATAAGCTGGCGCCTTAACATAAGGAACAACGAAAGCGGAAATTTCCATGCCGCCCGGACGAAATTTCACCTGGATATCACGAACATTTCCGCCATCACCGTGATACGCGGTGATGAAAGCCGTAACTTCCTCGGAAGTGTGGACGTCGTCAATCGGCACGCTACCGGAAAATGATTTGTTACGCGTCCAGCGAAACTCTCCTGTTTCCGCTGAAACAGTCATGGGATTATCAGCTTTGGCACTGGCCAAATCCGCCTCAGTGGGATGAACACCAAGGTCAATCGGTTTGTTTGTACCAAAGAGAGCCGAAATCACCGGTATATTATAGAGACCCGTCCAGCCGAGTAATCCAAGCGGAAGCAGAATCAGCACGACGATACCAACAATTAAAGTGACGCGCAAACGATGGCGTTTTCGTGCCGGAACAGCCACTCCGCCATTTTCATGTATTGCGTCAGGCATTATGGTAGTAATTCATGTTTATAATCACAACACTAGGGAAACACAATCAAATTCCAGCAATCCTCTTCCGGGATGCCGGGACTTACGCAACTTTCGGGAACACTTTCAAATCCGTCCGTGAAAATACTCTCATCAGCCGGATAGTCCTGCTGGCCATAAAGATCGACGCTCACCGGTATGTCAAAAGCTGGACGATATTCGGAATTGTCCGAGTTGTAGATCGCGATATTGAGTAACCCTTCAAGCTTTTGTGAGTCAAAACTGGTGATATTGCAGTTGAAGTTCACGAAAAACGGATCGGAAAAGAAACCATCGGGCAAAACCGGTGCGCTTGGAGGTAAATTTGGTCTCCCGTCGGCAGGGACGGTCACTTGTACTGGAAAGGTCAACCAGGGAAATCCTACACTCGTAAGTGCTAAATTTTCAATTGGCGGATTCTGCGCCGCGACATCTTCAGGAAATTGAAGAATTAAAGGGGCAAAGAAATCCGGACATGGGCTGTCAGGATTGCTGACGCCGTGGTTTTTCTTTAAGCCTTCTTCGGACAATTCACTCCAGCCATCGTTATCCATAACCAAGGCTAAGTAGCCCTGGGCCAATTTTTGCGCGCCAAGATCAGAAATGAAGCCGCTGTTTTCCTGCTTTGTCTCGCCGTTTTCGTTCGTCGGTGCGGTCGCTTCCTCGGTGTTGAATAAAGCGTAACTGCCGATACCCAACAGAACGACGATACTGATAGTGATAAGAATTTTATTCATTGTTTTTTCAAGTGTACCAGCCTGTGAATGGATGTCAATAACTCTCGGGTTCAATCATCATTCCGGTTCAATAGCCTCCGGCGTATGCAAACTTTTGCCGTAGTCTGGACAAGTCACTCGAAGCGCGTCCTCAAGAGTAATATCATAGTCAACCGATCTCCAGGTTACGACGCCGCGGCAATAGAAGCGTAGAACAACCTTGTTTGTATACCAAAGCATTTGCAATGATGTCCCGGCCAACATTAATATTAGAAAGAGGGTAAATGTAACCCGAAGGATTTTTCGCGAGTGAAAACCATTCTTTATTATCCGCAACGCTTCAACAAAGAAAAGCGTAACCGCTAAGATAAAAAACGGCACCGCTGGAATCACCCAACGTTCCCAATGCAACCCATGCAGACTAATTCCCAGGATATAAACCAGCGCAAAACCCAGTAGTCCGGCTATCAGCCAGCGCTTCTTCCACATGGCCAATAACAAACCAAATGGATACAACAAAGGCAGCGCTGGAGAAGTACGCGACCAAAGTGTGTCAATATAGAACCAAAGATTTCCCCAAAATCCCAGGCCATCGTGTTTGGCTTGCGCGCTTCTCGCTTCGGTCAACAAATTGTCTTTAACAGCTTCCCAAGAAACAAGTATGTACGGATTGAATATAAAAAATACACCCAGGCTAACTATAGCCACTATTGCCAACTCGTTGAATTTACGCCTCCAGCTGCTTGATCGCCAGGTCAGAAGTATAAAAATGAAGGGAAAGTACAATCCAACGATGCCTGGATATTTGGTCCCCATGGCTAGCCCTAAAAAAACGCTACCCAAGACCAGAAAGCGTGTCCGCTTTTCTAATTGCCAGTATTGGTAAAAGAAATACGACGAAAATACCAACATCAGAGCCTGTGTAATATCCGGAGTGATAAAATGCGAATGCGCCACTAACACTGCCGCGATAGCTGTCAGCCAGGCACTTAACAATGCCCCGGCTGTCCCAAGCATCTTCCGCCCAATACGGCTGACTGCCCAGACCATCAACGCTCCCACCATAGCCACAACCACCCGTGCCACTCCCCAGAACCAGGCCCAATTTGCCCTGCTAATTGCCTCCTCATAAGCCGGGATTGGTCGAGGGAAGGTGTATTCGGCTATGGTATGGACGGCGTGGAAAATCCCGGCCAGTCCGTACATCATAGTACCATTGGGGTAGCCAAACCATCGCGGATTGAGATCGCCAGTACCAATGCGCATGGCGATTTCCACGGCTTTTGATTCATCTTCATGGACGCGCTGAGGCAGAGCGAATCCAATTCCTCCCAGACGTAAAAAAAGTCCGAAGGCGAATATGCTGAGAAAAAGAATGCTGAGAAAATTTTTTTTATGCGCGAGCTGGAAGTACTGTCGCATTGTTTACCCCTTCATCCTCACCCACGCCTGTTCAGGCAAGGCCAGGATGGGCAAGTTCTCTTTATACTGCGCTAGTTTTTCGTATTCGATTTTTTTATCCGGAGTGAAATGCGCGAAGATCTTCATCGGCAGCATACCTAGACCTTTTCCAAGGCTAGCGTCATCGTTGGACCAGTAATACTTGGCCAAAGCATAGGCTCCGGCTGATGAACCGGCCACGGTTTTTCCCTGAAGAAGTTCCGTCACCTTCGGCACGCTGCGGAGTGCCATGAGAAGCTTCGTTGTATCGCCGCCCATCAGGTAGACCGCGTCAGCTTCCGTAGTCTGTTGAGCCAGCGCGGATTCTTCGCCGTGGATGAACTTCAGCTTCATCTTTGGATTCACTTTCTGTATTCGTGTTTCGTTTGACGCGTAGCGTTCAGTATACTCTTCATTTTTGCGGGCAAAAGGCAGCAGCAAGACACGCACCGGCTCTGGCTTATTTGCAACCAAAGCTCGGAAAAATTCGTCATTGCTCTCACTGGCAATGCCGGCCTGCCCGCCATGGAGAAGGAAGGTAATCATGCCACCATCATAGCGCGCTTGCACCCCCTCCGGCAAGGAGTGGCATACACTTTCGCGCGGTATCTTTGTTCTTGTGAATTTCCGAACCACGCAGTCTCAAGTATAACAAAAAACCCTTCCGACAAACGAGAGGGGTTCCAATTGCTGCGTTCGAGATTCGCTGCGATACGGGCAGATTTATTTCGACCGTATCGGATTTGCTACTGACTGTCCTGCACAACTGATACTGCGCTGTTTGCGTGCGTTCTTTGCAACACTCTTTAGATCCAGTGTTCTCTTGAGAGACTTTATCAAAGCGCTTTTTACAACACCACAGTACTGTATGTCAGGATACTAGCATGCTTTTTGTTTTTTGTCAATAGCCTGTATTAGAAGGGGACATTGCTAACAATCGGCAATGTTTGCAGATGAAATTGATCGATGACGCATATACCAAAGTGATATATGGAGGCCTTCGAAAGTTGTAGTTATAGTACCCTTAGATTCTCCACAGCCGAGGGAGGCACGGAGTCACAAGTTCGTATCTCTTCGGGGCGCCCCGAGTCCGTACCGCAATTATTTGTATCGGTACAGTTTCGTTCTTGTGTCCCTTCTTGACAGGAGGACCACTCTGAACATTGCCAATTTAACTGGCAGTCAGCAACACCATCTAAAACTGTGATTGTAAACGTTTCCGTGTCTATCGCGTTTTCGTTATCCTGAACCAGAATAGTAATGTCCGCGTATTCACCGGATTGAGAGCTCGACGGCGTCCAGGTAAACGTACCCGTTCGATTATGGTTATCAATAAACACGGCTCCCTGGGGAAGATTGCTAGCCGAAAAAACCAGCGTGTCTGTGGCATCTGGGTCCGTGGCAATGACAATAAATTCTAGAGTATCTTGTTCATTGATTGTCTTGGGAGAAATTGCGAGGAGGTTTGGTGGCTGGTTAACATTGATTACCGTGAGGATGACGGTTTCCCTATCAAATAATCCTTCAGGATCAGTGGCAATAAATGTCACTTGATGCTGGCCTGATTGCGAATTCGATGGCGTCCAGGTAAAAGTACCAGTCCGGTCTCCGTGATCTTCAAAAGTCGCTCCGGCTGGCAATGAATCAGTTGTAATAGTTATGATGTCCTGAGGGTCCGCATCATCCACCTGCACCGTGATGCTGACCGGCTGACCCTCGTTAATTTCTTGGTCAGGTATATCCTGAATCACCGGGGAATAATTAATTTCTCCTGATAACAAAGCGGAGAAATAGAGTACGCCCTCGGACGAGCTGGTATACTGGCTTCCCGGTGAAAGCATGACGACCTGATCGGCTATCGCCACGGAATAGCCGGTATCCGGGGCCAAATCAGTAAAGAGGAAACGAACTGCACCGTTGGCATTGATATTCACGGTTGTTGACGTGATATCCTGAGTCGTCGCGCTAAACAGAACCGCGGTATCGCTGTTAATCAAGGTTCCGGACATATTGCCATTTTGTGAAGTGAGCAGCTCTGTCGATTTCATCTCCAGCGGAGCATCCTGGTACACAAGCTTAGCAGCGTCCGCCAAAAGCTTTCCGTCTGATCCGGCACCCCTCAACTGCACGCTCGCCGCTCCCGTCTGGAATGGATAGGTTCCAAGGCTGACCCAATCACCGTCATGTCCGTTCAAATTGACGGCCACCTGACTGGAACCTTCTTCATGGGTAATGACGTAAGGCGCGGCTGTTGCGAAGCCTGATTGTAAAATCTTTGGTATCCAAACAAAGGCTTCGTAGTCCCCGGCGCGAGTAACAGTAAAATTCCAGGTCGCGGTGGCCGAGGATAGGTTATTCAAGGACTTGTCAAAACAGTTGTTATTATAGAGCGCATAGCCTGTGTAGTAGTCGCAGGTATCCCAGACCCCAACCTTACTGAAATCGGTTGAGGTATTGTCCACAAACAAATCACCGGCGGCCGCCTGCATCACGTGAAGAAAGGTATCGGACTCCTGGCCGCTTGTCTCAATTTCCACCCGCCAGTCTCCTGATTCATTCCCTGGATTTTCACTGTTTCGCCCAAGCAGAGATTTTTCGCTATACAATTCACTTCGAGGCTCATCATCATCAGTGAGATTGCGGCTGTTGGGTGTATAGTTTCTGCCGTCAATCCACTGCTCATACGAAGTGCAGTCGCTGTGGGTTAACGTATCAATGTAGTATGGATCGTCGGAGGGAATCCATGATTCCTTCATGTTTTCTCCGTGACAATTTTCCCCACCGACAACCCTGGTTGTCCGGTTGGCTGGCAGCAAGGTTCGCGAGAGGAGGGCGCTGTCCCCATAGCGAATGGTCACCAAATCACTGTTCGCGAACTCGAAGACTCCTCCGCGATTCCAATTGCCTTCGATTGTCGTGAGGGAGCCGTTGACTAGCGGCCGGTCAATCATGTGCAGATTATACACTTTCGCAAAATCCGGATCTGTGGCCTGGACACGGTCAAACACGACAAAGGTATCGTCAGGAAGGTAGACAAAGGACCTGGTGACATTGTCGGTTCTGTCGCTTGGGTTAGCAGGATTGCCATAGGCCTGAGTCGCATCGCCGAGATAGTAAGTATATTCACCCGGGGATGATTCAGAGCGCGTAATCTCGCCGCGGTACCCATAGGTTCCATCCGCGGCCGGCCAGCGCAGCCTCCCCGCGGCTTTATCGCTTCCAACCTGCCCGCCGGAATTCGCTTTTGAGTACCCGGCGTGATACGGATCCTCTCCGAAATCCTGGTCCGGATCGACGATGGAAATTCCGTTCACCGATATGGAATTGGTATAATAGTTTTGATAGGAAAGAGAAAGATCATCGACGCGTTGACCACTTTTGATAGCCAGGCTGTCATCACCCCGGTTGATCATAAAAGAGTTCTGAGACTTCGAGCTGACCATGTCAGGACCATTAAAAAAAGCCGCTTGAATAGTCTGAGCGTCCTCGCTGAAGTCCCAATCACTTCTCATATAACTCATGCCCGAACAAGTACCTGGCCGAACGGTCGGATATGAATCAAGCCCGTCTGGCGAAACGGGAATAGAAGGGTCATACCATAAGAGCAGGTCTAACAACCCCGCACCATCATTATATAAATCATTTTCGACATAATAATCAGCCATCCACTGATAGTACGGATCGTCATAGCGCATGGCGAAGAGACTAAAATACCCGGGTAAATTCGTATGTGATGTATTCCACTTACCGGGATTTTTCATAAAATTCAGGTCGCTGCGAAGTTTCTGCATCCAAAAGCCGCCGGCGTTTCGAAGAAAGTCAGATTCTGCAAAAGCACTGGTATAGCTTGTTCCCGTCAAAAACGCTTCAGCACCAATCCGCATATAGTCATACCGAATTCCACCATATCCATCAAAGGCTCCATCACAAGTGAACTGATCAAGTCCTTCAATAAAGGCGTTGCGGAATACGTCATAGTGATCGCGGAGGCTGGCTTCGGCGGTGTCATTCGGATCAACCAGTCCCGGTTCAAAGATGACAGCCAGCGGATTGGCAATAGTTTCCATGTGGGGCAACCAGGGGTTAGCGTCGTTTACATGATATCCAGAGTTCAAAAAGTAGTTCTCCATGATTTCCACAATGTAATTTGCAAATGTTATTCTATTCTCGCCCGATATCGTGTTATAACACCAGTCAAAGGCAAGCGCAGTAGAGTAGGTTCTCGCCGGCCCATCTCCCTGATAAAAAGTTGCCGGAGTGTTTGCCGCGTCGTATAACATTCGGCGAACCGGCACGTCGCAATATGAAGAGTCTCCTGAAAGCGCGTATTTCAATGCGTATAGATGCACTTTGTTTTCGTCAATTTGCGAATCCGTTCCATTCCTGTCATCGTCGATTGTGTTATCGACGAAATCCGTAAACTCTTGATACAAATCTGAGGTACTTCCAGGATTATTGCAGGCGCCGGTGTTTCCTTCCCCGATTCGACATTTGATGGATGGCAAGGTTTCTGGGTTAATCAAGATCCGCGGGTGATCTAAACGCACCTGCAAATCCGTACCAGATAGGCTTTGCCATGAAACGTCAGATTTAGCCTGAGGAATAAAGACCGTGATACCAAACACAATTACAACACCAGAAATCAACAAAGTCCGAAGCCTGTGCGCCCTTAATACCACAAGAAGATTCTTCATTTCAATAGTATCCAAATCTTATACGAAATCCATTACAACACCACTCTCTACTAAAGAGTATTGCTAATTAACTCTCTTGCGTCAATACACACCGGTAATGTGCATATATATGCCGGTTTCTCCCTGTCTGCCGACAGGCAGGCTAGAATGGAGTACCCTCATTTCTTCAGGCTAGGCATCTTACGCGCCACCAAAGAGTGTTGTCTTATTAGAATGTCGTATACTAAAAAGTTGACGTAATTCTACCATGGGATTATTATAAAAACGCTCCCGATAGCCGGCTAGGGAGGCACGATGGACGCACCCCCTGGTGCAAAAAGCCGGATGAACCAACTCCTCCGTGTAAGCCCGCTGGTACGCGGAGACTCTACGTCTCTTCACGGCGGGATACGGATGTCGGATCCAATCCGTATCAATGTACATCACGCGGGTAATCCCCCGACCCGCGCCACGTTCGAAGGGGGCTTCGGACTCTTGTCGTCTGCGACGCGAATTCCTATCGGGAAACAGACTCATGAGAGTCCTTTTTATTTTTGACCTATATCTTTATTATTGTCTGAGTGTATTCCAAGACCGCTTCCGCAATACCCCTGGCTGATCTTTCTGAATCATCCACTATCACCCGCCGATCGTGAGCGCTGGTCAAAAATCCCGTTTCGATAATCGCCGCGACCGTCATCGGATGGATAGAGTGGTCGTAGCGACGCCAATTAAACGCGTAGTAGCCCCGCATGGCTCGTGAAATATTTGGATCGAGATCAAGATCAGTCGACACCGCGTAGTGCTCCTCTAGAATTTGAGAGAATTCCTCCGCCTCACCAGTGACATCGCGCCAAGGCGAGGCTACTTTAAATCCATTGACGCCGGTATTGACGTTCCCATCCGCGTGAATGGCGATAAACACATCCGCCCAGTAGTTTTCCGGGATTGTTACAGGTAATATATCCACTGTCATGCCTCTTTCCTGCAAGAGAGCTCTGGTTTTTTCGGCAATATCAAGATTGACTTCCCACTCGTTTTTTCCACCCCCGCTTGTGCCCGTTCGAGTTCGCAAATTTTCAAGTTCGTCCGGCGCGTCAATCGCTTGCCAATGTCCCACCTGCAAACCGACTCGAATCGGCCCCGGAGGACGCGACCAATGGTCCAGGTCCCGCAATCGTGGATGAACGGCAAGATCTTGGTCTTTTGGTTCTTCTGTCATGGTCTCAAAACCGGCCTCGGATTCTGAATATGAAACTTGCTGCCCGTACCCCGTATAGCGAATTGCCACTGCGGAGATAATGACAATCAATCCAACGCCAACCGTGACAGGCACGGTGCGATGAAGCGCGAGGTTCCTTTTGATATGATGATGCATGAAAAACAGTATACACTCTATTGTTTATAGTACCATATGAGTCCCTTTTATATTTCAAAAATGAGGGTGATAGCCCTTGCCAAATCAGCATGATATTGCTACAGTAGTTGAGTTCAAAGCAATTTCTTAAAGATACACTGTGTCTTGAGGGGGCGATTAGCTCAGGTGGTTAGAGCGCGTCACTGATAATGACGAGGTCCCAGGTTCGAGTCCTGGATCGCCCACCAGTGCTCGCTGAATAATATTTTCACCCGAATGAACCTATCAGATCTCCAAAAGAAGGTGATGGAGCTGGCGAAAGAAAAAGATTGGGGATTTCGGCCTGACGAAATTATATTCGCGGAAAAGATTGCTTTGCTTCATCAAGAGGTTTCAGAAGCGCTAGAGGCGTACAGAGCCGGGCGCTTTAAAGGGAAAGATGGACTACCGGAAGAATTGGCGGATATCATTTTGCGCACGCTCCACCTCGCTGGCATTTATAGTGTGGATCTAGGAAGTGAAGTTGTAAAAAAAATGGATCTCAACAAAACCCGAGACTGGAGTAGCGATCAGTTATACAAGGATAGAGATAAACGGAACTCGCAATAGCCCAATATACATCATCCGCGGATGCCGATGTAGCTCAGTCGGTAGAGTCCCGTACCATGTGCCTGGGGCATGAACATGCCTGGGTAGCTCAGTCGGTAGAGCGAAGGACTGAAAATCCTTGCGTCGCCGGTTCGATTCCGGCCCCAGGCACATGTACGGGATACACCAGACACTTCCGACTTTGCTAACTATTACAGTGGTTTGTCCGTCGGGGATTGGCGCAGTTGGCCAGCGCGTCCTGTACCGAGGTCGGGGTGTGGCCTAGTGGCTAAGGCGCGTGCTTTGGGAGCACGAGATCGTGGGTTCAAATCCCACCACCCCGACCATGGTACAGGAAGGCCGCGCCGGATTAAGCCTGCCCCGTACATGAACGCCGTGAATTGTAAGAGTTTGGCATCCCCGACCATTGCCAAAAAGGGTGTTTTTCGATATTCTGAAAGGGGGATATTGCGAACCCGAAGGATTATTTTCTATCAACTAGGGCGACCATGTCAAAACAAGCACCAGAAAGTCTAAAACCCGGAAAGAGGTTTTTTATTTGGCTGGTTGTGTTTGTCGTACTGATTTTGGTCTTACTGCTGACTTCCTGGAATACCGCCGCCGGCAACTAGATTCTCGAGCTGTTTGACGCAAATGCGCATCGTCTCGAAACTATGGCTTCAACTTACCGTCTATTTAGGACTTGTGACGGCGGTTATTTGTTTAGGCATTATTTTCGCAGCTCTTGCCCAGGACAGCGCGGTCGCGGATCAAATAGCGCTGAAACGCGACGTGGTTCCAGCATCGGCCGCTCATTTTGAAGCTCTTCTAGCAGACAACCGGCCAGCAGCAGCTTCACTGATCGCGGTCGGCGACATTATGCTTGGCCGAAACGTTGAATCTTTGATGCAAAAAAAAGGAACAAATTATCCATTTGCGGCAATGAATGAGGTGCTCACCTCAGCCGATCTGGCAATAGCTAATCTCGAGGGACCTGTTGTTTCGAATCACCAGCAAACTCCTGATGACTCTTTATCTTTCTCTTTCCCGTCCGAAAGCGGCGATGTCCTCCACGAGAATGGCTTGAGTTTCTTGACTGTGGCGAACAACCATATGCTTAATCACGGCTTGGCGGGTTTGGTGGAAACGCGCACTTTGCTTGAAAAAAGCGGAGTGGCGCCTTTTGGCGATCCGCTGAGTAATTCGATCGAGTATGTTCTGAAGAAAAATATTGATGGTCTGGAGTTTGTGCTGGTTGGCTGGAACGCGACTCAAAGCGCTTTCTCGGAAAGCGCGTCGCTTGAAACACTGGATGAAATTTCCCGGGAATCCCCCGATGCTTTCGTCGTCATCACGGTTCACTGGGGGCTTGAGTATAGTCCGCGGTCAAACGCACGACAGCAGCAGCTTGCCCGCGATTGGATCGACCACGGAGCAAACCTGGTGATTGGCCATCATCCGCACGTCACGCAGGAAATAGAAGTTTATGACGGCTCGCTGATTGTCTATTCGCTGGGAAATTTTATTTTTGACCAGTATTTTTTTCCTGAGGCTGAAATTGGACTTGCTCTTTTGGCTTCATTTAGTGATACTGGAGTAGTCTACACTCTCTTGCCTTTCCAGAGCCGTAACAGTCAACCGTCGTTGATGAACAGTCCCGATAGAGATCAGTGGCTGGACGCGTTGACTCACAAGAGTCCTACCGTCAGTCCGTCAGCGATTCGATCCGGTTCAATTAAATTGGATTACTAGCGTCTTATGCCACATCTCGTACAATTCAACACTACCGATCATCTGAGACTTCCAGGATTACTCTATGAAACCCAAGATACCGAAAAGGGCGTGATTATCAATCTTCACGGAAACGGAAGTTCTTCTGTTTTTTACGATCCAGAGACAAATATCTTCGGAAAGCAATTCGTCAGGTCTGGGTATGCTTTTTTTACGTTTAACAATCGCGGCGCGCACTATATCAAAAGTTTTCGGCGCGGATCGAAGAAGTACCGCTACGGCATGGCCTACGAAAAAATAAAAGACTGCGTCAAGGACATTGACGGAGCGGTAAAAGTATTGCGCCGGCGCGGCTATCGAAAGTTTTATTTGATGGGGCATTCCACCGGCGCGAATAAAATCTGCGTGTTTCAGTATTACAAAAAACTTTATAACCCTTTCTCCGGCTATGTTTTGGCCGGCGGCGGCGATGATACGGGAATTTACTATAGCGATCTTGGCGCGAGAAAATTCTGGTCATTGCTCAAAACGAGTCGGGACAAAATACGCCACGGCCAAGGGAAAGAGTTAATTTCAGGTTTTCACTCCCCCCTCTCATACCAGTCGTACTATGACATGTGCAATCCTGATGGCGACTATAATTGTTTTCCTTTTTTGGAGGTTTTGAAAAATAAACAACTGTCAACCAAAAGGCTGTTTCGGCATTATCAATCCATCGACATCCCAACCTTGGTGGTGTATGGGGGCAACGATGAATATTGTTACGATAATGTCCCAAAAGTCATGACCATACTCAAAAACAAATGCCCGGCGCCGGAATTGTTCGTCTGGCGCGTCGTTCCTCAAGCTGATCACAGTTTTCACGGCCGCGAACGCGCCTTGGCCAATATAATTATCCGATGGATTCGAAAGATATGAGATTAGAAAATCCAATATTCCAAACGGCTGATGTTACTGAAGAAGTTATCATTGAGCTTATCCAAAGTTCTCCACTTCAGCGGTTGAAAGGCATCAACACCTCAGGATATCCTTTGCCTTTTGGAAAAAACATGACTCGTGACCGCTACAGCCACTCTATCGGCGTCTTCATGCTATTGCGGCAGTTCGGCGCTTCACTGGAAGAACAAATCGCCGGTTTAATTCATGACGTTTCACACTCAGCATTTTCTCACGCGATTGATTACGTGCTCGATGAGGGATCGGGCGCCCACCAGCATCATCAAGATAACGTTCATGATGAGTTCGTCAGGAAATCAGAGATCGCCGATATCGTACGCCGGCACGGATTCAGCCTCGATCGTTTGCTCAATGACGAAAATTTTCCACTGAAAGAAACGAAGCTGCCCGACCTGTGCGCCGATAGAATTGATTATTCGCTCAACGAAGCCCTCGAGTATCTTAGTACGCCCGCAGAGACGATTCAAAAATTGCTCGACCGGCTAAAGGTCATCAACAGACAATGGGTATACGACAATCAGCCCGCGGCTCGACAGCACGCGGAAATGTTTGCCGAACTCAACACAAAGCATTGGTCCGCGCTTACCGATGCCGCCGTATTCTACGCGGTGGGACAATACCTGCGCCATAGTTTGGATAACAAATACATTGATCTTCATGACCTGTATACCACCGACAACGCTGTGCTGGAAAAAATAGCACCGCATCACAACGATGATAAAAAACTAGCGTTGCTATGGGATCGAATGAATAACAAATACCGATACGTTAACGATCCGGATAACTATGAAGCAATCGTGGAAGTGAAATCTCGGGCGATTGACCCGCTCTTTGATGACCGGGGAAGCATTCGCCGACTGTCGGACACCGATCCAAAATGGATGGATTTTGTCAGTAGGGAGCTTGTGCCAAAAAAATACTTTTTGAGATTTCTCGAATGATGCGCATTTACGAAAATTATTATGATATCATTGTTCTTCCTCCGAAAAAAGTCCAGGACAAACTCATCGCGTTGAGCGAAAAACTAACGGGAGGTAAAGGTCTTTGGCAGCTGGGCGAGCGCGAGTATATCCCTCATCTCTCCCTATATCATATTCCCGTCAAACCAACGGATTTTGAACAACTGGCACAAAAGACACGGGACGTGATCAGCCGCGTCTCCTTTGGAGAAATTCGATGCCAAAAAGCGGAAAAATTCGACCCACACAACTCTGTCTTCATCACGACAAATAATCCTGATTGGCTGGTGAAACTTCATCAGGAGATTATTCAAAAAACACTGCCACTCTTCGACTGGTCTTACGACGTCAAAGGTATTTGGCATGCCGAACAGTTCCCCGACGAGGCGAGAGCAAACTTTGATCGTTACGGCACGCCCATGGCCGGTTCCTACTTCCAGCCTCACTTCACGTTGACTATCTTTCCGGACCGGAACACAATGACCGAACGCTATTCAACATTTTCTTTTGAACCCTTTGCTTTCCAAGCCGATGAGGTAGCCATCGGCCAGCTGGGCGATCATATTCAGATCGCTTCGGTCATAAAACGCTATCCGAAAAAACAGTAATGAAGTTTTTTGATCAAGTAAAATTGCATACCAAAAAAATCCCCCGCGGCCGGGTAGCCAGTTATGGGCAAATCGCGGCGATGATCAGCACGCCCCGGGCCGCTCGTATGGTCGGCTGGTGCCTCCACACCATGGACGGCTTATCCGACGTTCCTTGGCATCGAGTAATCAACAGCAAAGGATACATCACCACAAACTGTGAAACGCACACTTCCAGTGTTCAAAAACAGCTTCTCGAACAGGAAGGCGTGAAATTTATAAAAAAAGACGGGCTTTGGTGGACAGACATGAAACGATACCAATGGCGGTCACGAGAATCAGAAGTGTGAGCCGCTGCTGGAGATACGCGGGCCCAAAAAACCCTTGACTTTATTATATGCTTAGGTAATCTGTATTGTCAGCTGGCCGAATGAAAGGTGGTACGTATTCGCTCTTTGCTTGAGGAGAAATAATGAACAAAGAGATATCGTCTGCTCCAATGCACTGGCAAAAGCTTGCCCTCGAAAGATTTTGGACACTATTGGAGAGGACACAACCGCGGGTTGAGCGCCTCTTGCACGAACCCCTACTGTCGATGATCTTCTCGCTTTTTTCCGACGGTCTGTGGGGGTTGCTGAACGACGATGAACGAAGCCTGGTCAGCTTCGAACTGACCTGGGCGGCCAGTCGCCAGTCGAGATGGGGTCAGGCTGACAAAATCCGGCTCATCTTGCGAACGATGACCGAGACAGAAGAATCTCCCTGGCTTCAGAATCAACTATTTCTCTTTACTCAGGCAGCGAGAGAAGAAGAGATAGAGTACCCACGCGATCAGATTCCACGCCAAATCTACGAGGGCATCATCGCACGTTTCAGTACGCTGTTGCTCCAGTCGCCAGATGAGCAAGATCCTATCGCGCTGTATGATTTTGCCGTCCGGATCAACCGATACACCCGGTCATGCCGGAAGATCTTTGGACAATATGACTGGAAAACCCAACATTGGTACGGCGAAAAGCAGCGCATTCTGATGAGCTTAATAAGGCATTTCCCTCATACGGTCCAATGCCAAACTGATGGCAATTCGCTCCTAATCATCCCAAGGAAATTTGGCCCCCGAATTGGTCTGCATATACCGCAACAATATCTACCCGCCGATCTCCGCCGAAAGCACTTTCCCCTTTCCAAACCCGTCTCGTAAGTCGGGTTTTTGTTTACTCTCCTGCTCCATACCGACTACTTGTCTTTTCAATAGGGTTGCTAAGCATTCCCGATTACTGTGTTTTTGAATACCGTTTTTTCAGCCGATTACCCAAAGACTTCCAAACCGAGTACAGTACCGGGATGGCGATAAGCGTGCCCACGGTCGAGAAAATGAGGCCGGAAATGATGCTTGTGCCTAATCCTCGCCAGAACGGGTCCAGGATAGTCAGTGGCAAAATACCGCCAATGGTCGTAATGGAGGTGGAGAAAATCGGCTTGAAGCGGGTGTGTCCTGTCCGGACCAACAGGTCGGCAAATGACGCTTCAGGCATTTCTTCCCGGTACCGGTTGTAGGTAGCGATAAAGACGATCGCGTCGTTGACCACGATTCCAACCAGAGCAATCACTCCCAGCCCGGAAATCATGTTCAGAGAGCTGCCGACTAGGAGTAAACCAGGAAACACGCCAATCAGCGCCAGCGGAACCGCAAATAGGATCAGTCCCGGTTGGATGTAGGAATTGAACTGATAGACCAGGATGAGGTAGACCAGTAGCATGGCCAAAAGGAAGACAATCTGGAGATTGCCATAGTCTTCGGAAAAAGTGGCGAACAACCCACCAAAGATAATTCCATCCTTAGCTAGACCTAGTTCGACCAGCTTTTCCTCGGTGTAACGATCGCGGATTTTCTTTTCGATCGCTGCCGGGTCGGTGTCATCATCAACCGAGATGTTTACCGCGGCTACTCGGGAGCCGTTCAGACGGGCCAGTGAAGCGAGTCTTTCAACTTCCGATATCTCCGCCACCGAGTTCAAATCTGTCGTGCCGCCGTTCAGCGTCGGAACCCGGAGGTTTTGGAGATCCTCAATCGAATCGGTCGACTCATCAGCAAACGCCAGCTCTACGTCATCCGACACTCCGTCATCACGTATGACGATTGAACCTATTTTTTGCGGTGAAAAAACGGCATTTACCGTCCCGGCCGCGGCCAGGGAATTGACATTTTGGCTGGCCAATCGGTCTTGATCGAGATCAACTTCCACGGCCACCTGCAAGTCCGTCACGAGCGTTTCTTCAGTCTCCACTACTCCTTCTTCGTTGGCAAGAAACTCCGTCAAATCCGTGGAGGCGCGCGCCAGCGCTTCAGGATTGAGACCGAGAAACTCGACAATAATGTCGAATTCCGACTCAGGCGGCCCATATCCCGCAGGTTCGGCCACGATCTCTATGTCGTTCGAAAAATTCATCCTAACGAAGTTTAGCCGTTCATCCAGCTCGTCGTTGATCTGATTGATGGTGATACCATCTTTTCGATCCTGAGGTGGAGTAAAGGTTGCCCAAACCAAACCCTCGTAGGTAAACGCAGTCTGAAAATGCGGCAGATCCACCACTTCGGCCAAGGTCTGACGGAAAATCTCTTTTTGCGTCTCCGTAGTTGTGCCAGTCGGTGTCCGCAGCGTCACGAGGATGGTATCGGAATCATTTGTCGGAAACTCTTCGAACTTGAGTTGCGGAGCGAAGATTCCTAAACTGCCAAAGAGTAAAATAGCCGTCACCGCGATCACGCCGAATTTCCGCCAGCCGCTGGCGTAGATTCCCGTCATGAAATGCCGATAACCGCGGCTGAGCCAGTCAATAAAATTCTGTCCATAGTGGACAATGGCCGGAAGGACTAGGGCTTTTTCCCAGCCCCGAATCCGTGAGGCTCTCCGTTCTTCGTACGTCTGTTGGCGCAGAAGCCATCGGCCGAGCAAAGGAGTAATTGTCACCGCTAAAAAGTACGATGACAATAACATAATGATAATGGTGTAGGGGATGAACTTCATGAACTCTCCCACTATCCCGCCAATCGATGCAAAAGGAATAAACACCACCACGGTCGTCAACGTTGCCGCGGTCACAGCTGGACCAAGTTTCATGATTGATGTCAGCGCGGCCTCACGCCGCTTGGCGCCTTTTTCTACCTCATGCACCATGCCCTCGGCGATGACGATGGCATTGTCCACCAGAATTCCAAGAGTCAGAATCATGGCGAAGAGCGTCAGAATGTTCAACGTGAAGTCCATGACCGCCAACATAAACAGAGTAATCAGAAAAACCATCGGAATGATCAGGGCCACCACGACTGCCGCTCTGAAATTGATGAAAAATAGTAATACGATCAGAATAAGAATCAGCCCCAGTAAACCGTTATTAAGCAAGGTAGAAATCTGATCCGTGATGAATGGTGAAGTGTCGTAAAGCACTACCAGCTCCATCCCCTCCGGCAAAACCACGCTCTGAATTTCTTCCGTTGTTTCCCGAACGGCTTCTGAGATCTCAATAATATCGCCATCGGCTTTTTTCAAAACCAAGAAATAGACCGCCTCTTTCACCTCAGCCGTACCATCTTTCACGTAGCCGCCAAAAGTCACGGAGCTACCGGTCGCCTCACGGTTGAATTCCGCCAAATCGCCGAGCGTCACCGGACCGAAAGAAGTGCGGCGCAGGTCATCCAGCGACTGGACCGGAGCCTGGATGATGATGGATTTTTCCTGTCCGCTTTCTGTTTCGACCATACCCCCAGGTAGCGAAGTCAGCTGTGACTGGATGGTACTTTTGACTAGATCATATGATAGACCAGCTTGAACGACAGCCGAAGCGTCAAGAGTGATGGTGATAACAAACTCATTGCCAGGGACAATATCGATTTTCTCAATACCCGGCGACGCGGCAAGCAGCCTGGAACGAACCTCACTGGCATAATCCAGCATTTGGTTGATAGTTTGATCCTCGGTCGAAACCAAACCGAGTGAAAGCGACGGACCGGTCGGGTCCAATACCTCCACGCTTGTCTCCGCGTCGCTTGGTAAACCGAGTTTGGCCACTTCGGTGCTTAAAGTCTCGGCCGCATTTTCTGTCTCGAGCACGTCCTCCATCTCCACCGTAACAAAAGCAAAACTGTTGCTGATATTGGATCGCAAAGATTTCACGCCAGCCAGTTCGTCCACGGCTTGTTCAACCGGGATGATCACTTCCTGTTCAATATCGGCAGCCGATGCGCCGGGATAGACCGTCTGGACAAAAATAAAGTTTGTGGGAATTTGCGGAAAATCCTGGCGTTGGTTATTGCCTACGCCCCAAAGCCCAGCCACCAGAATGGCAATCAATATGATGATTGTCACCCTGTATTTATCAATAAAAAACCGAGACCAACGAACCAAAAACGAATCAGAGCTTCCCATATGCTTTATTATTCATTTAAATATCACCGATTTCCACCGGCTGATTTTTTACTATACTCCAGAGTTTTTTCCTCGTCAATCCGAGCCTTTTTGACAAAAAAACTGTTTTCATCCATACTCAAGCGGTTATTTCTTAAAATCTGCGTCAATGTTTTTGGATCCTGATTGCCCCTGTGGCGGCAGCTGCGGCTGCTAGCGTAAACGCCCCTTTCGTAGGGGCGTTTGTTTGTTCAGGGGTGTAATATTTTGACAAGTGAAATTTTTCGAGGTAGCTTGAAATGGTGCCAACGCCTAAGCCATACATCATAGAGCATCGAATTCAAACGACACACAATGTGATCGTTTTTAATCTTGAGCCGCAAGAAGGCGACGTATTCGATTTCCGGCCCGGGCAGTTCGTTATGGTAGCGCTTTATGGACAGGACGGACAGCCCCTGCCAAAAGCCAAGCCCTACTCAGTCTGCAGCTCCCCGCTGAAAAAAAGCCAGCTGCAAATCGCTTTCAAAATACAAGGTGAGTTCACAAATACGCTGGCCCAACTCAAAGCCGGAGACCGCGTCGGCATTTCCGGCCCCTTTGGCGTCTTCACCTACGATGAGAAAAAAATGACTGAGGCCGTATTTCTGGCCGGAGGCATCGGCATCACTCCTTTCGTCTCCATGTTCCGCTACGCTACGGGAAAACAGCTGTCAAACTCACTGACTCTTTTGTTCGCCAACCAAACACCCGAAGATATTGTTTTTCTGGAAGATTTGCAGCTACTGGACAAACAAAACCCACATTTCACCGCTCACTTCGTGGTGGAACGTCCGGAAGCGGATTGGCAGGGAGAAACAGGCCGCGTCAACAAGGCGATGCTAGAAAAATATTGCCAGCCAGTTATGGGAAAGTATTTCTTTGTTTGCGGGCCGGACGGCTTCATTATTGCCATGACCGAAATACTGAAAGGATTGAGTGTCGACGCCGAACACATCAAGGTAGAAAAATTTTAGCAATACAAAACAGCGCGGGCGCCGATTCGGCGCCCGCGTTTTTGTTTCTTGATTGTGTCTTGGTTTTAGGACCAACGCGTTACTCCCAAAGGATTATTGGAACTGCTTCATCAGCCGGCTGATGTCTTGCTTGGGTTTTTGTTTCAGAAGACTAGTTGTGGCTAACTGCGGCATATGCGACTCGTATGTCGGGCGTTGTTCCTGATAGAACACCCCAATCGCTATATTTTCCCAATCGCCTGATCTGACGTACGCCGCTTGCCGATCATTTGGCGACCATTTCTCATCTTCGAGCTTGTGGAGTTTTGGTTTGTAGCGCTCACGGATGTTCTCATCGTCAAAAAATATCACGCAGGGTTGGATGACTTCCACCACGGCAAAACCCGGATGCGCGATCGCCTTTTCGTACAGTGCTTTGAGATGGGTCACTTCATCAGAATATCCGCGGGCGACAAAGGTGGCTCCGGCCGTCAGCGCCAGCTGCAAGGCGTTGAGAGGTTCATCAATCGCCCCGCTTAAAGCTGTCTTTGTTTTCTGGCCTGGTTTGGTGGTCGGCGAAGTCTGTCCCGTGGTTAAACTGTAACGTTCGTTATTATGAATGATAAAGGTCATGTTCACGTTGCGCCGGCTGGCGTGGAGAAAATGATTACCCCCCTCTCCCAAGCCTCCACCATCACCGGCAATCGCCACCACCGTCAAATCATGATTGGCAAACTTGACTGCCGTGGCTACGGGTAGCGCTCGACCATGCAAAGAGTGAAAGCCATAAACATTGTGCCAATTAGCTCCATTGCCACAACAACCGATGTCAAAGCTCATAAACACTTGATGCGGCTCCAGCCCCAGTGACACATAGGCCTGAGCCAACGCCGTCCACATACCGAAATTACCACAGCCCGGACACCAGGTCGGTTTGATATCGGTTAAGAAGTCTTTCTGGATAGCCATTCAATTCAGAATTAAAAATACACAATGAAAAAATTACCCGAGCTTTTTGGCTTTGGCAATGATTTCATGAGGGAAAAAATGAGCGCCGTCGTATTTGAGGAAAACATCGTCCACTTTAATCCCGGTAGCGCCTCTCAGGAGCTCGGCAAACTGGCCTGTGGCGTTATTCTCGATCGCCACAAGCTTGCGCGCTCCGCTAACCGCGGTTTTCATCACCTTTTCAGAGATCGGCCACGGCGCGGATACATGAAGGTAATTCACGTTCTTCAACTCTTTCAGCGCTTCGAGCATCGGACCTTTTGTTGAGCCCCAACCGATGAAGGTCAGAGCGGCTTTTTTCGGTCCAATCAGCATCGGCTTCGGCAATTCCGCGTGGATACGCGACACCTTGCGAAAGCGTTTGTCTACCTGGCGGACGCGCTCAGGACCCTGGAACCCTTCGATAGTATACCCGCGCTCGTCATGCTCATCGCTGTTGGCCAGGAAAATCCCGTTGAGTTGACCGGGTACCGCTCGCGGGGAAATGCCAGAGGTAGTGTGCAAATACCGCTTGTATTCCTTTATCTTAGTCAGTTGCGCGTCAGTCAGTCTGGCGCCGCGATCGACTGTAAATTTCTGGGTGATCGGAGCGATGGATTCGTGCGCCTCTGAGATATACTTATCGAGCAATAAAATAACTGGTATCTGATACTTTTCCGCGAGATTAAACGCCAATCCCGTCAACGGAAAGGCTTCAGACGCGTCGCCGGGTGCCAGGATCACTCTGGGAAACTCGCCATGACCGGCCCGACTGACATAGGCCAGATCACCCTGCTCGGTCCAGGTCGGCAAACCAGTGGCCGGACCAGGACGCTGCGACTCCACCAGAACCAACGGATTTTCAGTAACCGCCGTTAAAGACAGCGCTTCATTCATCAGCGCGAAGCCCCCTCCAGATGTCGCGGTCATCGTGCGTACGCCGGCAAACATCCCGCCGATGGCCATGTGAATGCCCGCGATCTCATCCTCTGGTTGAAAGACAAGCATCCCCGTTTCATCAGCCCAGTTCATCATGTTGTGGAGAATAGAGGAAGAAGGGGTCATCGGGTAGGCCACGAAAAATTGACAACCAGCTGCCACCGCGCCGAGAGCCACTGTGTCATTAGCAGTAACCAGTATTTGAGAGCCGCGCTTCTTGGCCGGAGTCAGGGTAAAAGGAAAAGCCGCCGGATCAAATTCTTTCTGGGCATAGTGATAGCCGAAATCAAAAGCCTTCAGGTTCATCGCCACCACCTCTTGGCCTTTGGCGCTGAAAACTTCCTGGAGCGTGCGCTTGACGATATCCGGGTCATATTTCAGAAGGGCGGTAGTGGCGCCAATCGCTAATATATTGGCCGCGATTGGTTTTACCCCGGCAGACTCACTGAGTGTTTTAAGCGGCAACGGAAAGACTTTCCTGCCACGGACATTTTTCGCCTCAACCTTGAACTTGTCACTATCGTAAAGTATCGCGCCGCCAGGCACCACATCAGATAAACAGTATTCGTAGGCTTCTTTGGTCAGGGCGATCAATAGTTGATTTGGCTGATAGATGGCCGAGACCGGCGAAGTGGAAATACTCAGGCGATAGGTGACAAACTCACCGCGAATGAGCGATGGATACTCAGAGCTATCGAACGTGTAAAGGCCACCGCGAGCGCACGCTTTGGCAAAAATAAGTCCGGCCACCTGCTGACCGCCACCGGCGATACCGGCGATTTTCCATGTCAGTACTTGTTCAGAATCTTTCGGCATGCTGACAGTATATCAGGAATTGCCCGTTGTACCAAACGCGGGTACCGCTGTTGATTTCCGGGCTCATTCATGATACCGTGCGAAATGCGGATGCCTAAAAACCTGACTTTCAATACGTCCCATGGCAGCGAAAATTGTTCGAATACAATACAATAAACTTATTCGCGACAAGGTGCCTGACAACATCAAGACAAAGGGCTTTGATGCCAAGACGCGCCGCCTGACCCTGAAGGAATTCAAGAAGGAACTGCTAAAAAAAGTCGGCGAAGAGGCCAGCGCTCTTCCCGGGCTAACTAGAAAATCTGAAATTATTGACGAGCTAGCCGACACGATAGACGTGATCGAAGAAATACTGAGAACGTTTAAAATTTCCAAAAGAGAGATCGCCGTCGCCCAGAAAAAAGCAATGAAAAAGAAGGGTGGTTTCAAAAAACGAATCTATCTGTATTGGTCCGAGGACAGCGGATACCGGACGAACGAGCGGCGCTATGTAAATAAATAGTTGTCTAGATATGGGAGAACGACGATACGCGCAATCACTTGGAGATCAGGAACATATCCAGCGGGATATTGAAGATTCAGGCAACGCGCATGATGATGAAACGGCCCCAACCATCAGTACGCAGAAAGCTCCAGACTATAGCTCAAACACCCCGCCTAATCCTGAACTACAACCGGCTGACATAGAAAGTTTGCGTCGCAAGGAAGCGGAACATACGCAAAGCGGCGAGGAATTTGATCAATTACTTGAGTACGATTATTATCAATTTGCGCGGAAACATCGCAAGCTGGATACAGTTTTTCATCCGGTTGTTGCACTCAGAAAAATACGAAAAAATCCGCCCTCGGAACGTCAGAACGCTCTGAGAGAGTATAAGTGGAATCTCGCGACTCAGCGCCAAGCCTGGGCACAATGCCGATCGTTTTTGGAACGCGCCATTGAACACGAACACGATGTCAGTGGGAGTGATTTGGAAGATATCGTAGAATGGTTTGCCGCAGATTTCGGATTTGACTCTGAGGCCAAAAACCAAGCATACGACCTGATCAGGTGGTACATCAATACCCGGCATAAAGTTATGGAAGTGTATTCGGAATATTCTAACAACCGCGAGCTGGTACAAGTGGTGACCGGAACGGATCCGGGTGACGATACTGACCTGAGCGTATCTCCTGGACCCATGTCAATCGACATCGTCACCAATCAAGAGACCGCCAGTCGAATTTTTAATCACTCAGAAAACCCCGTGACGGGTTTTAAATCACTTGGTTTTGCGGCCACTTCAAACGACGCAATTCCCTATACCGTAATCGCTTGGGACCGTCACGTTAGGAAAAACTTTCAGGACACTGAATCACATCTGGCAGACACGCGGCGGCATGAACATGAGCATGTGAAAAATTCATTATTCCTGAGGATCTTTGAGCGAAAGTATAATTCTGACGAATGCGACAAACTCTATCGCCAATACCGGCAGGAAAGTGACAAAACCGTGAAGCACGAGCTGCTTGCCCCCCTGTTCTCCACAATATTGGAAGAAGCTTACGCGGAAGTAAAAAATGAGGTAACCGCATCTTTGCAGGAGCGAACCGCGCGGGAGCTGCGAGCTGACGCGGAGTATATGTTTTTCCGTGAACCGGGTGGTTCGTATGACTTTTTAGAATATTGGAAAAATATAAAGCAGGAACAAAATAACACTGATTGGCAAAACGACACCAAGCGTCTTTTAATACAAGAATACGCCCAAACGGTCCGAAGAGCACTTGATGCTGTTGTTGATTTAGTGGAAGCCGGGGGCTACTCGGAAAAAGAAGCGGTAGCACTGTTGACCGACAAAAAGCTCCCTGAGTGGGGGAAAACAGTCGCCCGTTTACTGGATACAAAAAACAAAAAACGAAGTGTCTAAACATGTTTTTTCACGCCGGGATAACCCTTGCTTTTTGATAATAGAAATGGTATCGAGAGAAGGAATCATGGTTCATTTCTTCCGAGCGGGTGTCGTATAATGGTTATTATGGCTCCCTTCCAAGGAGCAGAAGCCGGTTCGATTCCGGTCACCCGCTCAGAGGGAATGAAATACATTAATGTTTTGGCCGGAAAATATTCAACAATGAAAATACGGATTTTCGAAATACGTACCCTCCTAGAATCCAAGTTGAAAAAACTCGGATTCACGGCCAGTGAGTCAAAAATCATCGCGGACGAATACATTCAAGGAGAGCTCAAAGGAAAATCTTCTCACGGGATTTTTACGTTTATTCGCGTTTATGAAAAAATTAAACGCCGCCAGCGAGGCCGCTACAAAATCATAATCAACAAAGCCGCTTACGCTTATATTGAGGGCAATAAAGATATTGGACAAATTGTGGCCGACAAGGCAATCCGCTTAGCGATCAGCAAAGCGAAGAAAAGAGGTGTAGCGATGGTCGGCGGTGGAAATATTCAGGCATTTCTCCGGCCAGCCACCTGGGCCGAGATCGCTGCCAGGGAAAACATGGTCGCGTTGTGTTTTAATTTTGGCGGCGGACCACTTATGGCTCCAACTGGCGCGCGGGAAGCTATCCTGTCCACCAATCCAATCGGAATTGGCATCCCATACAAGCCCTATCCTTTCGTTATTGACATGGCCACGTCCAATAGAGCTTTTTATAACGTACGCCTGGCTCGGAAATTGAACACAACAATCCCTAAAGACTGGGGTATTGACCGATGGGGCAAGCCAACGGCTGACCCGAACAAACTCGTGGCCGTCTTGCCTTTTGGCGGATACAAAGGCTATGCCCTGGCTCTGGCTCTTGAAATATTGACCGGACCGCTCGTCAAAACCAGAGTGGGCCGACGATCTGATGCCATGCGCGGCTTTCTTTTTATTGTTATCGATCCGAAAGTATTCACGACGCGGAAAGAGTTTGACCGTGACATTCGCGCTCTGATTCGAGATGTTAAAACCGCGAAGAAAATCAAAGGCGTAAAAAATATTCTTATTCCGGGTGAACGAGCGTTCCAAACCGAGCAAGAAAGATTAAAAAGCGGCTTTTTTGACCTGGACGAACGCGTTATTAACGAGATTCGTGTATTATAGCTTCTAATGGCTGATCCCATCCAGCTCCAAGTCGACGTCAAAGCGTTCATCCACTCGGAGGGAATGGGCAGAGAGTTGTTGGATTTAATTAGTACAGAGAATGCGGTAAACATCTTTGAACAATGAGAAAATACGGTTTTCTCTATATACTCCCGATTATCGTGGTCATATTTATTGGACTTTTGCTTTTTATTCCCGTTATTTACTCAGTATCATTTACACCCTCTGCTCTAAAAGGGGATCTTTTAAGAATATTCGATTCAACTACAGTTGAGATTAAACACGTTGAATTTCAGGTCGGCACAGAAGGTGGCGGCGCCGGTTTAAGTGGCGCTTCCTTGGAACAGGCGATATCTGAAATAGAGGATCACTGGTTAGAGGTAAATGCAGAATTTACACATGCCCAGTCACGAGACGAAATGGAAGAGTTTTATGGTCAGGAGGCAACTGAAAGGTTTTTTAATGAGTTGGAACATAACAGAACGCTAGCAGAAAACGAAGGTCTACGATATCCAAAAGCCCATGTTCAGGGAAATCTATTTACACTTATACGTCTAGTATATAACCATTCACAAGTTTCCTTTGTTACTTTTGATGTCTGCCGAAATATTTTAATTAGAGTATTGCCGCTTCAATCATGCGGATCGTAATGTTCATCAGATTGTGTAAAATCATAGGTTGAGGTAGAAAGTAATAAATAACATTTCAATGGACACATCAAATACAATCCAACTCCAAGTCGGCGTTAAAGCGTTTATCCGACGGGCAGACGGAAAATTTCTTCTATTGAAGCGCGCCGAGGCTTTTGAGGGTGAAACAGAACCGCGCTGGGATATTCCGGGCGGGCGGATTGAGCCTGGTGAGCCGATCCGTCAGGCGCTGGAACGCGAAATCAAAGAGGAAACCGGATTAACGCTTGATAGCGTCCAAGCCGTGCTCGAAGCCCAAGACATCCTGAGAGTTTCGGGTCGTCACGTGGTTCGCATCACTTTTCTGGCTACAATCAAAGACGGTGAGATGAAGCTGGATCCCGTCGAACACTCCGACGCACGTTGGGTCACCCTGGCGGAATTGAATCAATTGCATCACGATATGTATCTCGACCCGGTGATCAGCCATCCTTTGTTGGTAAAATAAGAGGCTATGCGCTTGTCCCTGGGCTTATCTCCTGATCAACGCCCTCTTATACCATAGGGTCGCAAAACAACGCAAGCCAAATTGAAATGGCTTTTTTCTTCGTCACTTATCCACATGTCGTTTCTCGTCTTGCTGTTTTTCGCTAATCTGCTAGGGTCTTTGAGTATTTGATAGAAGCGGTGATTGCGGGTATACTAGGGAAACCGAAACACCATACGACAGGCCGGGGAGAGTCAAACCGCGGCTGACCCCCTGTCGCACGGCCAGCGGCCCATTCAATGAAGACCAGGACCGGCCACGAGCCTCCATCGGGAACGGTACATCACCCATTGAGGTTTTTTTGTCACCTCACAAGCCCTGGAATCCGACAACTCCAGATGGTTTCGGCCCCCCATCGACCATAATCTTTCATCCTAATCCAAAAACTCATGAGCACCACACGCAATCAGAGTGAAACCACAGACAAGACTGATTTCGCCACCGCTTGGGATAAGGGCAGTGTTATTATTCCGGAAAAATTTCAAGCTTCGCAAAATTCGCTAGAGGTGTTTACCCGTCGTTACGCTTCAATCAAAAAGGACGGCACGAAAGAAACCCCCGAGGAAATGTGCCGACGGGTTGCCCACGCTCTGGCAATCGTGGAAACGGATTATGGCAAAACTCCCGACCAGATCAAACAAATTGAAGTGGAGTTTTATGGAATTTTGATGCGGAAAGAGTTTACACCGGCCGGCCGGACGCTCACCAACGCCGGAACGGAATTTCCCATTGTAGCCAACTGCATCGTTCTCAACATCCAGGATTCGATGGACAGTATTTTCACCACGCTGCGGGACGCGTCGTTGCTTCAGCAGGCCGGATCGGGACTCGGCTTTCCACTTCATCTGATGCGGCCGGCCGGATCCAATACCAAACGATCGCAGGGTCAAGCCTCCGGTCCCATTTCCTTTCTGAAAGTATACAACCAGTCTTTCGGCGTCATCAAACAGCAGAATCGCCATGGCGCTAATATGGCCGTCATGAGAGTTGATCATCCCGACATTCTCGAATTTATCCATTGCAAAGAAAAAGAAGGCGAGATTAAGAATTTCAACATCTCAGTTGGGCTAACCAATGAATTCATGCGCGCCGTGGAACGAAACGACGGCGAACCGTGGTATTGCCAATGGAAAGACGAAAAGATAAAGCCTCGCCACATCACCCGCGACGGAGGAGAAACCGCCATCCAGGTCACAGAGGTAACGATGACGGCCCGCGAGCTGTTTGACGAAATCATCGACGCCGCCTGGGGCAACGGAGAACCCGGCTGCGTCTTCCTGGACGCCGTCAATGACACGAACCCCATCCCCGGACTGGGACGAATCGAGGCCTGCAACCCCTGTGGCGAGCAATTCCTGCACGACAGCGACGTGTGCAATCTTGGTTCAATCAATCTGGAGCAATTTGTCACTGAAGAAAAGCGGATTGATACGGCCCGCTTGAAAGAAGTAACGCGCGCGTCAGTGCGCATGCTTGACAATGTCATCGATATCTCCAATTTTCCAGCCGAACGCGTCAACACGACCGCCCGAAACAACCGACGGGTTGGACTGGGCGTGATGGGATTTGCCGATATGCTGTATCAGATGGGTGTCGGCTACAACACCGAGGAAGGTCGGCAGGCCGCCGAGACCGCCATGGGGACGATTCAGGAAGCGGCCCATCAAATGTCCGAAGAACTGGCGGAGGAAAAAGGAGTTTTCAAAAATTACGATAAGAGCGTTTTCATCCAGCAAGGCCGCAAAATGCGTAACGCCGCGCTGACTACCGTCGCGCCGACCGGAACCATCTCCATGCTCCTCGACGTGTCAGGCGGAGTTGAACCGTATTTCGCCCTGGCCTACCACTACAAAGGAATTCTGGGAGGCAATGTCCAACTTCACTACGTCAACAAGCATCTGGAAAAAGCGCTGAAAGACCGGGGACTGTACTCCGAAAAACTCATGGAACGGATCATTAAATCCGGCACGCTCCAGGACATTGATGAAGTTCCTGAGGATATAAAACAGACCTTCGTCGTAGCTATGGACATTTCGGCCGAAGACCATATCAAGATGCAAGCCGCTTTCCAGCGCCATGTCGATAACTCCATCTCTAAGACAATCAACTTCCCGAATTCAGCGACCAAACAGGACGTGATGGACGGCTACCTCCTGGCCTGGCGCTTGGGATGCAAAGGTTCGACTGTCTATCGCGATGGTTCACGCGAATTCCAAATACTGAATCTGAACGACGAAAAAAAGAAGAAAGCCGCTGAAGAGACGGACACTCAGACTAGCGATGAAGCAAGCCGGCCGACTATTAGCCCGCGCTCCCGCCCCACCGCGCTCCAGGGGGTCACGTACAAAATCAATACCGCTTATGGCAACCTTTACATCACCATCAACGATGACGAGGCTGGGCTGCCATTTGAGGTCTTTGCCACGATCGGAAAAACCGGCGGCTTTTTCGCCGCGCAATCCGAAGCAATTTGCCGGCTCATCTCCTTATCGCTTCGCTCAGGAATCGACATTGCCGAAATGATAGAGCAGTTGAAAGGAATCCGCGGCCCCGATCCAAGCTGGTATGACGGCGGCCAAATTCATTCCCTTGGCGACGCCATCGCCCAGGTGCTCGAAAAGCACATCAAACGAGATCAGCTCCAGCTCGGCTTGACTAAAGATGAAAATAATAGCCCAGGAACAACTACCGCTCAGACCGAAACCGTGACTAAAATGGAAGTGAAGACTTCGAAGCGAATTTCCATTTCTGACACCGGTTACGCTCCAGTTTGTCCGGATTGCCACGGTAACCTCACCTTTGCCGAAGGCTGCATGAGCTGCAAAGCCTGCGGTTTCTCAAAGTGCGGGTAGATTCGAAAAGACCGCTCTCCCTCCGGCCATGAAGAAATTTCATCGTCGCAAATTTAAGAAGCCAAGCACGGCACCTGCCCCTCGCGGGCTGGTGCTGTGGTATTATGGCGATGGAAAAGGCAAGACCACGGCTGCCATCGGCGTAGCCGTGAGAGCGCGTGGAGCAGGATTACGGGTATGCGTGGTTCAATTCATGAAAACCGCGAAATGGCTTTCACACGAACGGCAATCGCTCAAGATTTTGGGCATACCGGTCAAAATCCTGGGCTCGGGTTTCGTAGGGATTCTTGATGATAAGTCCACCGAAGCTGAGCACAAAAAACAAGCGCTGCTCGCTTTGGCGGAAACAAAAAAACTCCTTCTCTTGGG
The DNA here is from genome assembly GCA_030699685.1 of bacterium. Classification (GTDB taxonomy): domain Bacteria; phylum Patescibacteriota; class Patescibacteriia; order JAHIZJ01; family JAHIZJ01; genus JAUYLJ01. Next base: position 30,329 of record JAUYLJ010000027.1, read on the forward strand.
AAAGTATGATTTGATCGTGGCGGATGAAATAGGCAGCGCGGTGGATGAGAAACTGCTCAAGGTTTCGGACCTCGTCAGGCTGGTCAAATCTAAACCGAAGAAAACACACCTCGTCCTAACTGGTCATACGACGTATCCGACGCTCGAAAAGGTCTGTGATTTGATCACGCTCATGAAGAATAAGAAACATCCTTTCTATACTGAAGGAATGTTGGCTCAGCGCGGCGTCGATTTCTGAATTATTTGAGCGCTTTTTTAGCGTCAGACCACAGGCTGTCAAAATTATTGCTTTGAGAAACTAGGATTTCACTGCCGTCTTTCCGTAGTCCCACAACCGACAAGCCTCTTCGCAAAAGCGCCATATTCTGCTGAAAAGCCGATCGAATAGCCTCTTCTTTATCCCGCTGTCGTTCCAACCCATCCGGCATTTCAAACTGAATCACCTGAAAACCATACTGATCCACATCTTCCTTCGACCATAGGCGCTGGCTGGCAGTTTTTAAAACGTACGTGACCTGAACCGTGACCTCCCTACCGGTGTAGGAATTATTCTTTGGATCCCACTCCTTAAGCTTCAGCTGATCGCCTTCAGCAATATCAAAATCTGCCACGCGCAGATCAAATTTTTTCTTACCATCAACGATAAACTGAAAAAATCCCGGCCAGCATTTTTTTACTATTGTGTTCATAAGACTATTTTAGCGGCGAGATGGAAGACCGAAAGGTTTCAACAGATTCAACACCGATACATACACGGCATTCGCGTCTACGGTAGCAACGTGGATCACGTGTTCCGCGTATTTCTTTTGACTGTCGACAAACTGCCTGTGCATGGGCCGAGCGACGGCATTGTTATAGTCATCGCTCTTGAAATGAACGCGTCGCGACCAGCGAATATCATGTTCGGCTTCCAGCCAGATAGAGGTGCTGAGCAACTCCCGGATACGCGGATCGAATAAAGTAAAAAAGCCTTCTACCAACACGATGGGTTTGGGATGAAATTCCACGGGGATGCGTCGTCCCGTCTTGGCAAAATCTGGATTGAGTTTTTCGTTTTTGGTTTGAATAACAACCGACTCTCCTTGCTGCAAGGCGCGAAGATCTGTAGTTAGCGCTTCAAAACGAATCGCATCAGGATGATCCCAGTTCTCAAATCCGGCGAGCTTCGGCACTTCTTCTTTTGGTTTGAAGTAATCATCAAGCTGAACACAAGCAATTGTTTGCGGAAACTCATCCTGGAGCCTAAGACAAAGAGTGGATTTCCCCGCCCCGCTACCTCCGGCTATGCCTATAAGCCTGGATAAATTATCCTTCATGTGCTTTTCTGCTCATAATACCCGTGGCCGTCAGCAACAGCTTTTTCCATAAGCACCACTGCCCGAGGTCCGACTGACCGAGCTAAGGGAATATACCACTCTTGAGCCTCCTGAAACCAGCGAGGAAATTTGTGTTGTGAGGGATGATCGGTTGGAATACGCGGCCAGGAACGAACGTTGTCCAAAATATCCGCGCACTTTACTAAACGGACGTCATAATCAGCGTTCATCAGCTTTTGGAACTTTATTATTTTGTTCACTTGTTTCTCTTCTTCGCTTTCATTATCCGGACGCCGTCGAGTCAGCATATCCACCAATCTTACAACTACGGCATTGTATTTCTTCCGAATATCATCGATGGTCACCCTCGTATCTTCGACCACATCATGAAGCAAGGCTGCTATAATCAGGTTTGGATCATGCACGTGAAAATCATCAATCAAAATCCGGGCGACTCTGACCGGGTGGACAATATATTCAGCCCCTTCGTCTCGACGCTGTCCTGAGTGCGCATCGGCCGCGAGATCCCAAGCAGACTGAATATCTCTATCATCCGCCATATCGACTGACCGCAGAGAGCGCTCCAGGGCTTTATTTTGACTTGAGAGTTGAGAGAATGAATCCATAAGGTGGTGGACCCTACCGGGCTCGAACCGGTCACCTCCGCGTTGCAAACGCGGCGCTCTACCAAATGAGCTAAGGGCCCGAATTACTCTCCAATCGGTGGCGTCAAGGAAATTGGATCGAAGTCAGCGAACCACACTATAGCAGCTAATATAATTAATGCGACTCCCAGCAGTTGAAGCGTGAAGCGGGATCCTCCCAAGGTAGCCAGGATACCGCGTTCAGCCACGCCGATCCGGCCGGTGAAATCAATAAACCATTGAGGCTTGAGGGCGAGGGCAAAGCCTACGGCGAGCATAAGGAGTCCGACAAAAAAACGCATTACGTTGGCTGTTAATTGCAAAACTCGAGCTTGATCTTCAGTATACCCTTACGTCAGTGAAATTCAAAATTTCGAAAAAGCGAAATCTGCCGCGCTGTATTAATCATACGCAACCTTAATGAGTACCCCCGCCAATTAGTTGATGGATTCAACCCATGGTGGGCGCGCCTGGATTCGAACCAGGGACCTTCTCGGTGTAAACGAGACGCTCTAACCAGCTGAGCCACGCGCCCAATGATATATACTATTGCCGCTCGGTTTGCGCTTTGCGTTTTTTAACAAAGATATACGCGCCGACACTGAGAACAGCCGCCATCCCCAAAACGATGGCATGATCGGGTTCGGCGATCAAGTGCCCTATCGTTGATATCAGCCCTTGCTTGTGTTCTCCGGCATGTGCCAGAACCACAGCGGGGCTCAACAATAGAAGAATTACTGGGAGCAGTGTTTGTTTCATAAGTCAGTTTGTTAGAAAATTCAGTGCTCATCCCAGATTCCGCAAGGGTTCAGCACGGGTCAAAAATGGTTTATGCAAAACCTACACGGCATAATCACCCGTGGTGCGGACGGTGGGACTTGAACCCACACGCTCTTACGAGCCTAGGCCCTCAACCTAGTGCGTATACCAATTCCGCCACGTCCGCAAATAGAATGATGTCACAGAGCCAAAACCCCGTACCAGAGCGTAGCGATCGGTACAGGAGAGTGGTACAAGATTATTTTCCGGTTGATACGATGGTTTCTTTCGGACTCCGCGCCTGTGAATCTCGAAGATAATAGAGCTTTGATCTCCGTACTCTCGCTTTTTTTACCACATCAATTTTTACGATCAGCGGGGAATGGAGTGGGTAAATACGTTCCACGCCTATCCCACTGGCCATACGCCGCAACGTCATAGTCCCATTCACTCCACGACCATGTTTGAGCGCGATAATCATGCCTTCAAACACCTGGACTCTTTCTTTGTCACCCTCCGTCACCTTCTGATGAACGCGAATGGTCATACCGGGTTTCAAGTCGGGTAATGCCGGTGTGGTTGACTTTGGGGTTTCAGCCTTATCCTTCGCCTCTGATTTTGGCGTTTCCTTGGAACTTTCTTTTGCTGAAGACTGTGGCTTCTCACCTTCAGTATTCTTGGCTGGTTTTTCTTCTGGGCTCATATTCGTAGTTTTCTTCGTTAACCCAATAAAAAATTGGCTAGAATGAGTATAGCCTAGTCAAATCAATACGTCAATTCCTTATTTTTAGAGATTGCAGCACTTCCTGGTACGGTGCAGGCAAAGGGACGGAGAATTGTCGCCGATCGCCGTCAAGATCGGTAAATTCCAGCTCAGTGGCACAGAGAAATAGCGGCGAGGCAATTTTCAGCTTTCCGGACAATTTAGTTCGGTAGAGTTCATCGCCCAGGATAGGATGTCCTAATCCGTGAAAGTGCGCGCGAATCTGATGCGTGCGGCCGGTGATCGTAGTCACCAAAACCAAACAGCATCCAACATACCGTCGTATGATTTCGTAGTGGGTCTCAGCGGATTTCACCCCTGGCTCTCCGGCGCGCCGGGCGGCCACGCTGGCCATGCGGCCGGTTTTCGACCGAGTGATAGCAAAAGTAATCTCGCCCTGATCAGGCAATTTGTCTCCCAGAACGATCGCTTGATACTGTTTTTTCACCCGTCGTGCCTGAAACTGTTTTTTAAAATAATCAAAAGCTAATTGTGTCCGGGCGACAATCATGAGACCAAACACTTCTTTATCAAGCCGGTGAACAATACCTGGGCGCAAAGGGTCATCACCCACTTTTGCCATTTCGGGATAGCGATGAAGTAAACCGTTGACCAGAGTACCCGCGCCGTGGCTCCCGCCTGGATGCACTACTATCCCGGCCGGCTTGGAGACTACGGCGTATTGAGTATGTTCAAATATGAGTGTCCACGGTACGCTTTTGTCCGGCTCAAGGCTCGGCTCCGCTGGCTTGGAAAAGTCCACCTGTATTAAGTCACCCGTTTTTACTTCGGTGTGAGGGGTAGGGAGACGATCACCAATTTTTATCTTTCCTTCGCCTATCAAACGTTGAATCCACGAACGGCTGACATCGGGAAAATTCTGTTGAAGGTATCGATCAAGCCGTTCGCCGCCTTTTTCGACTCTGAGTCTTTTGGCCATAGTTGCGGGATAAATATTCAATTGCCTGGGAGCTAGTACGTATCTTTTTTTGCAGCTGGGCGAGACGGACGCGATGGAGTATTTCACCGATTCTCGGCCCAGGAGCTAACCCAAGTCTCGCCATAATATCATTTCCGGTTAATAAAATCTTTGGCCGGCGTCCGGAGCCGTATCCAGCTTTTCGGATCTCGCGCAAAACTTCCACTGTTTCATAAAAATTTCGTATTGAAAGGTTGCCATTTTCCTGACGGCTGGCCCACTGATCGGCAAAAATTAGCTGCAGCAGCTCTTGACCGGCAGAGTGAGTGAGAAAAGTTTCTTCAAGACGGGTTGGCGAAATCTGATGTGGCGGAGTAAATGTGATCACCAGATGGTTCCGCGCCAGCCATGAGATTCTCTCGGTGTTTATCAATCCATCATAACTAGACAAGCGCAGCCGGCGACAAATGTCAGCGATCAGACGAGCGCCAACTTCTTCATGGCCATAAAACGAATGGCCATTGCCGTGTAATGTTTTAGTATACGGTTTGCCAATATCATGCCACCAGGCTGCCAAAATCAATTCAACGCTAACGCCTGCCTTGGGAAACTGTTTGCGAAAATCCCGACTGAAAAGCGCTTCCACGGCTAATCGGCTGTGATCCCACACATCCCCTTCGGAGTGATATCCCGGGCTTTGCGCGCAACCCTTCATATGAAGCGCTTCGGGAGCCAGTACGCGCAACACTCCGCTAACATCCAGCAAATCGATGGCCTGCAGCGGATTAGCCTCCAAGGTCTTGAGAAATTCACGGCCGGCCATCTCGCGCGGAAGCCTAGGACTGCGGACAAAACCGGCCATCAATTTCAGTGTTTTCCATGTGTTATACTCAATTTCGAATCCCAACTGGACAGCAAAGCGGATCGCCCGAAGCAAACGCGAGTAATCTTCCTGAAACCGGAGTTCAGGCTGTCCGACCGTCCTGAGACGCTTGGCCGCCAGGTCGGACAAACCGCCGCAGGGATCAATTATTCTTTTCTTACGAAGATCAAAAGCCATCGCGTTGACGGTGAAATCCCGGCGTTGTAAATCCTGGGCTATGGGCAGTCGATGGTCTGACTGCACGTCAAAGTCCCTGTACCCGCCGGTCAGGCCGAGCGAGTGTTCGGTGCGGGGCAAGGCGATATCGACCGCGTCGTGCTGGGTTTGGCCTTTGGGGGTAAATTTAAACACGCCGAAATTCTTTCCAACCAGGTTTACCAACCCGTAATCGCGGAGAAATTTCTCAAGGGTTTTAGCCGTCACCCCGCGCACGACAAAATCATAGTCATTTGACGGCCGGCCAAGCAGCATATCCCGAACCATCCCGCCAACCAGATAGACTCCAGCTCTAGGAAAGCGTTTGAGTAGGGATTGCAGCCAGAGGGGGGGTTTTTCCTTAAATATGTTAGTTGGTGCTTCCATGTCATTATTGTATCACAAAACAAAAAACCCATTCAGGCGTGCGGGGGTGAATGGGTATTGCCATTGCGTGACCGCCAATTTGGCCCTAAACACTGTTCGATGACCGAGACCGGTACGTGCAGACCGGTTCGGACTACCCGGGGCAACCGGACAAGGCAGAATTGATCGCTTTCATGATCTGGTTCTATTTCCACGAATTCGGGGAAGCGTCGCAACAAAACGCTGATTGCGCGATTCTTCAATTGGAATGCTTGCATGCTTTCGTTGCCGCTTTGCCCGTCCGCCCACTCGAAACTGTGGGCCAGCTTATTCGCCAACGAGGCATAGTCAAAGATGTCGGTCGGCCTCCAATCCATACTGGGCAGATGTGCGGCTAAAGCAGACAAGAGCAAGGAAAGTTCGTCTACAGGCAAACGGGAACCTGCCCTATCCAGGCATACCCACAAGAGATAGCGCCCGTTCTGCGTCTGAACTAGACGATGATGACCGCGATAGCGCCTCACCAAGGACTCGTAGTCGCCTACGGTCAAGCTGTGGCTTGGCTTATGAAAGAACTCCTGCACCACTGTACTAGAACCTGTATGTTTGCGATGGCGGCGTTGCTTTCTCGCACGTCGACTCATACACAAGCTCCTTTCAATCCTGTAAGCCTAGACGTCAATTCAGGAGCGGAGAAACGAACAATACCAAACAATCCCTTGTCGCGTCAAGGTAAGCCTATACTAGTTTAAATATGGTTATTCTACTCCTGGTGGGCGGCACAAGACTCGAACTTGTGACCTCCACAATGTCAATGTGGCGCTCTAACCAGCTGAGCTAGCCGCCCGCCAGAAGTAAAACTTACACCACTCTAGCAACTTTTTTACCTTTTTTCAAGGATGCAAAATCTGATAAGGCCACAGTTCTAGATCAATAGAACCTCGACATATCAACTCCACTTTTTTGTATCTATGGTGGGTGCGGATGGATTTGAACCATCGACCGCAGCCTTATAAGGGCTGTGCTCTAACCACTGAGCTACGCACCCACCATAGATACACATATAACAGAGTTGATATAAGCGTGGCGCTCTAACCACTGAGCTATGCACCCACCGCAAACAATCAAAAGGTGTCGATATAAGGGCTGTGCTCTAACCACTGAGTTTCGAGGTCCGGCCCTGCTACATTCGAGATTCCCGCGTCAATAGTTCGCACCTTCTTTCAGGTCCGAGAGTCGCGTAAATCACAGCGCCTGTGGTTATTTCTTCTGCGGCGAAACCTGGCGCCCGGACAGTCTCTCGGCCCATCCCACGATTTTACTCACTTTCTTCCCCGAGTCAAGCTCATTGAAGAACAGTGTCCAGGCACTGAACTGAAAAGCGGTAAGAATGGAACCAATGACAACAACCGCCATTATACCTATAGCCAGAAGAGAATAGATGAAGACTGAAGCAAAACCGGAATACTCAGCAGTATTCAAGATGATCGCCAATAGCAGAAAAGGAACAGCAATAAAGATAAGGCTAATCAACAACGCGGCGGCAACCACAAACGAAATCAGAAACAAGATGATGGCCATCTCAATGCTGGCCAACCAATTATTACTGAACAACTTGAACGCGTCATGAACGGCTACTCCCAGTGGTTTATCGCGAGCGACAACATAGATCGCCGCGTATTTCGCTATAAACGCCAAAATAAGCGTAACGCCCAAGGATAATACCAGTAAAATTACCCCGACCGTCATGCCAAAGTACCCCGTCACAATGATCGACGCGAGCAATCCAGTGAGTATGAGAAAAAAATAATCAACAACTTTGGCGGCCGCGTAGATAACAAAATTGCGCCAGAAATAGTGCTGACCAACGGCAAAACTTACGTCGAACTTTACCGGTTTTCGTTTCGCAATCTCATTAGTCGCGTGAACAATGCCGCCAACGGAAACCACTGCCAGCCACACCACTAATACCACCATCGCGAAGAGTATCAGGAGGGTGATGATGAGACCACCGGTCGTTTGTATCCCACCAAAGAGATCCGAAAAAGCCCCGCCGAAACCGCTGCGGAATAATTCCCTCCAGCTATCGAGAGACAAGGTACCGTCGGCGTGATTGGAATAGTTTCGGATAATCAGCTCTGCCTCCTGACCTATCCAGACGAGAAACAAGCCATAAAACCAAAGCGCCTTGTTCCGCCAAACCGTCTGCCAGGCTTGACGAAGTACTGTGCTGTAGACCGGGGTCATAACTCCTCCTTCGATAGCCGAGATCGAATTTCTCCGATCAACGGAAGTAATTATTTATTTTGACGCGACAAATAAGGATTGAAATTCGTTTTGCTCGATTGTCTCTTTGTCAAGCAGAATTTTCGCCACCTCATTGACTTTTGGCTTCATCTTGGCCAGAATCGCCCGCGCCTTCAGGTAGCACTTGCTGATGATAGACTGAATTTCTCTATCAATCTGAGCCGCTGTTTCTTCACCGTAGTCTTTCTGTTCGTGAATCTCACGACCAAGAAAAATCATTTCCTCGCGCTCACCGAAAGTACGCGGGCCAAGCGTCTCGCTCATGCCGTATTGGGTCACAAGCTTTCTCGCCAGTCGCGTGGCCTCTTTCAGGTCGTTGCTGGCTCCAGTAGTCACCTCTTTGAAAATCATCTTTTCAACCGCGTGTCCGGCCAACATGACGGAAATTTCATCAAGGAAGTACGACTTTGTGTGCATGTGCTTGTCTTCGGTGGGAAGCTTCAGCGTATACCCGGCCGCGCTGCCCCGGGACATGATAGAAACTTTCCGCACCGGATCGGCATTAGGCAGGCTTTGGGCCACCACGGCGTGACCTGCCTCGTGATAGGCGGCAATCTTTTTCTCTTCCTTGGACAAAACATGGCTCTTGCGCTCAGGTCCCAGCATCACTTTATCAATACTCTCAAGGCACTCGCTGATACTAACCTGCGTTTTGTTTCTTCTGGCTGTCAGGATGGCCGCTTCATTAAGCAAATTGGACAAATCGGCCCCGGAAAATCCTGGCGTTCGTTCGGCCAACATACGCAAGTCTACGTCTTCCGCCAATGGCTTGCCTTTGGAGTGCACTTTCAATATTTCTTCCCTGTCGCTTATATCGGGCATATCAAGCATCACTCGGCGGTCAAAACGACCGGGACGCAACAAAGCCGGGTCAAGCACGTCGGGGCGGTTGGTAGCGGCCATGACGATGACATTAGTTTCATTGTCAAACCCATCCATCTCAACCAAGATCTGATTGAGGGTCTGCTCTCTTTCATCATGTGACCCGCCCAAACCAGAACCGCGCTGTCGCCCAACGGCGTCAATTTCATCAATGAAAATTATGCAGGGGGCAGTCCTGGCCGCGCGTTTGAAAAGATCGCGCACCCGTGAAGCGCCCACGCCAACAAACATTTCCACGAATTCTGATCCGGAAATATGGAAAAATTGTACATTGGCTTCACCCGCCACGGCCCTTGCTAAGAGGGTTTTTCCCGTGCCCGGAGGGCCAACTAACAGTACACCTTTAGGAATTTTCGCGCCTAATGACAGAAATTTCTTGGGACTGCGGAGGAATTCCACCACTTCCTTCAGCTCTTCCTTCGCTTCTTTGACCCCGGCGACGTTTTCGAACGTAGTTTTTGTCTTCTGATTCGCCTGCTGCGACTCGCGCGCCCGACTCTGGCCGAATGACATGGCTCGGTTATTTGATCCCTGAACCTGGCGAAGCATGAAGTAGATAAACACGCCGATCAGCAGAAATGGCAATAGGAATGGTAATATTGCCCCCAGCCAGAATCCTAGTCCCGACTCGCCGCGGATATCCACCGACAAAGCACGGATCTTCTCTCCGGCGACACCGTAATTTGTCAGCAATGCGCTTAGCGACTCTTCGGTTTCCTTGTTCGTTGTTTGCTTCGTGCCGTCTTTGAGCGTGATATTCAGCGTATTACCGGTCACTATCACTTCTTCAACATTTTCCCGCTCAACGGATTGAACAAACTCGTTCAAGGAAACTTCTCCCACGCTTTCGGTGGTAGTGCGATACAAACTGAATAATCCGCCCACGATCACGAAGATAATGATGAAGGCGATAAAGTTTCGTAACGCGCCGCGCATTGTACCTTTTTCTGCCATAGTTTAGTGCTGTTATTATACAGATTTTTAGGTCATCTGACAAACGTAGCCAAAGGCGGACTCTGTCTCTACCGAGACTAAGCGCGCCAGGCTGACACTCCGAAGCTGCCTATCACTATTCTTGAGAGGATTCACTGGGCTCTTTTCCTGCTTCCGCACCGGCAACTGTTTCAGCCGAAGCCGCGCTCTCAGTTGCTTCTTTCGCTTTGTCCTTTTCTTCGCCCGATTTCTTTTCAAGAGCTTTCAATGACAGCCCAAGCCTGTGATGAGACGGATCAATGGATAATATTTTGAATTTTTTCGTTTCGCCCTCTTTGACGATTTCTCCCGGATGATGAACCAGTTTGTGAGAAAGCTCGGAGATATGCGCCAAACCGTGAATATCCTCGTCCAGCTCCACGAAGGCTCCAAACGGATTAAGTTTGAGCACCTTTCCTTCCACTACCTGTCCAACCGTGTAGCGCTTCATCGCTTCTTTCCACGGATCGTCCATCAATTGCTTCATGCTGAGAGAAATCCTGGACTGGTCGAGGCTGATAATTCTCGCTTTGACTTCATCGCCGACATTGATAATCGTGCGCGGGTCATCGATGCGCTGCCAGGCCAACTCGGAGATATGCACCAATCCCTCCAGACCTTCACCAAATTCGACAAAGGCGCCGAAATCAACCACGCCCGTCACCTTGCCTTCAACTTCGTTGCCAACTTTGTATTGTTGTAAGGCTTCTTTCTGCTTTTCTTCCCAGGCTTGCTTTTCGGAAACTATCAGTTTTTCGTCCGATTCTTCCACGTCAATCACCCGCACTTTGAAAGCGCTGCCGATAAAACGCTGCAGACGCTCAAGAATCTTATCCTTATCTCCGCCTTCAACGCGGGGGTAGTGTTCGACGGTCAGCTGTGACACCGGCAGGAAACCCATCACGCGGCCAACCTTGATCATGAGACCGCCGCGATTTGCTTCAACGATTTCCGCTTCAACAATTGATTCTTCTTCCATTAATGCAGTCAGACGATCCCAGGCCTTTTTATGGCCGGCTTGGCGGAATGAAAGCTCCAGCACGCCTTTTTCGTTTTCCAATTCCATGACCGTTGCCTGCACTTTTTCTCCCACTTTCAAATCGGTATATTCGCCTGATTCGTCAAACAATTCACGGCCTCGCACCATGCCTGTATTCAATCCTTCAATATCAACATGCACCTCGTTTTTTGAAACGCTCAATACCTCCCCGTCAACGATATCTCCCATTTGGGGGATCTTCAACAAACCTTGTTCCTCGAGTAATTTCCCCATCTCCGTTTGGGCGATGGGTGTCTCTTCTTTCGTTTTCTGCAATGATATTGCCATTTTTTCTCACGTTAATAATTAGGCATGCGAAAATCCGCAGTACTACGTATTATATTGATGAAATCAATATTTTGCAAGAGTTCAGGTGAAGCTCCATCGTGTCTTTGACAAAAGCATGGAATTATGTTATTATACATATATGGCACTTTCCCCAGGACGAGTCAGCCAACAAACATTTATCAAAACATTGCGTGGTATTTCAAAAACCGGGCGAATTGCTGGTGTCGAAAAAGCGCTTTCTGAACAAGGACTCAAGCGCTTGATGGCCAAACCCTCGGTTAGTCGGCAAGAGATGCGCAAAGCGCTCAATACCTTGAAGGGCACTGATGGAGTAGCAAAAAGAACCGGCTGGCAAACGAGCCAGGTAATTAACCGCGCTTTGAAAGATGAAGCGAGCGCCAATCAGTCACCTCAGTCGGCCCAGCAAAAACTAAAAGAAATAAAAGATCGCAACATCAAACAACGGCGCGGTAATGAACTGGCGGAAGGCCTGTTCAAGCGTCAGGGGTTAAGCCTCGAGGAACTTCGCGCATCGGCTCAGCGGGCGCATCAGCGCCAGGTCACAGACGCGGAAACTGGGATCAAAGCAGTTTCAAAAAAATACGAAAAGTCGGAAGCAAAATCTAGCAACAGAAGTTACGTACCGGTTACCGGCCAGGGCAATAGTATTTCCAACATCCGTCGAGCCAGGCCAAACATCGAGTCATTTGAATCACGAGGCGCTCCCAAATACACTACTGACTCCAGATCACAACCAGACAATGACGATGAACCCGATCGAAACGAGAACGTCATCAGCAAGAATACGAAAAACGGGTCTGATAAAAACCAACCCAAACAAGAACCTAATCTGCCGGAAAATCCTCCGGACGACATGGCGATTGATTAACTCGTTGACGTAAACAGCCCTTTCTTGTTATGGCTGGGCGTTTTGTATTTCCTGAGGATCGCCACGGAACATTGTTGTGATTTGCTTCCGCGACTTCAACGCTTGAATTTTTGGAAATCTTTCCGTAAAAGGAGGATACTACACCTCAGGTACATTTACCGTTGGCACGATGCCATGCCGGAATTTTCCAAAGGGTCAACACGTTTCGAACTCAGATTTGGCGGGATGCGCCGCATGGACAAGTCTTTTTGTTTGCCACAACCTAAAGACAAAACCATTTTATTTTTTGAGTTTTATTGCAATATCGCGATTCAACCTCTCACGCAATGTTTCGAAGTAGGTTTTTTCATCTCGCAAGAGCTCATCACAGAATGCCGCCACGTTATCGCCGGTAATCTCTAACACGGCTTTACCGTTTGCCGCACTCTCCTCAAAGAGGTCAAGCAGACTCTTGAATATGTCGATTGAAGCCGGCCCCGCGCCTCTCCATATATACTGTTTGATTTCATTATAAACAACGAGATAGTCATGCGGCAACTTTTTCGCTCGGGCTTCCGTTGCTCTCCACTCTTTTTTCTCTCCAATATCCCCGATGATTTTATTTAATAAGTTTCTCATTTACTTCTCCTTTAGAGCATTAATTGTTGATGCTATGAAGTTCCATTTTGCCCAAAAATGACGCAACTCCTCCCGTCCCGCTTTATTTAAAGTATAAAATCTGCGAGGCGGCCCCATATCCGAGGGCTTTTTTTCTATATTTACAAGTTTATTTTTTTCAAGTCGAACTAAAATAGTGTAGACCGTACCTTCCACAACGTCGGTAAAGCCTCGCTTGCGTAGTTGCTGCGTTATTTCATAGCCGTAGGTCTTACCGCGGCCGATGATTTCAAGTACACAGCCTTCAAGCACGCCTTTGAACATTTCCGTAAGGTTTTCCAGGGTAATACTCCTTTCTCTAATATTAATAGCTGGTATATAGTCCTACTTACTACCACTATATCGTATCACGGAATAGTAAATATTGTCAATAGTACCAAAAAACCTGATGGCAGAGCGGCCATCATATCTTGAAAAACCTTAATTGTTTTGACTGGAGCGGGAGACGGGATTCGCACCCGCGACCTCTTCCTTGGCAAGGAAGCGTTCTACTACTGAACTACTCCCGCGTGATTTGAAAAATGAGTAAGCTGATCGAGACCCTGGCAGCGTTTCTACTAGTTGCGACCTCCCCGCCCGGGCGGGGCGTTCTACCGCTGAACTACGCCCGCATGTGTCTGTAGACTACTGCCCGGTAGAACCAAGTCCTGCGCCAGAGACACGAGGCTTTACCGGAAACCCCTGAATAAGAGTTTTGTCCCGCAGCCCACACTTTGGAGGCCAGGAGGGGATTTGAACCCCTGAATAAGGGTTTTGCAGACCCTCGCCTTAGACCACTTGGCTACCTGGCCAATAGCCTCCAAAATGTGAGCACGGGATCCCGCCTTTCTAAAAATTATGAAAATTCTATTGGGCGGGACAAAACTTTACCGTACTACCCGGCGACCAGGCCGCACAATTCCATAGAATGCTGCACAACTAACGCAGTAGAACTATACCAATCCAAAACGAGGCGGTCAATGCCGCCCCGTTTGGTTCTGATAACTTTTTTTAGAGAATTTCCATCCTGACCACACGCACTCCCCATTGCTTAGCCTCTTGCTTGCTAGGCATCCACATATCGACGTGGTGTAGGCCAGCACCGGTAGGCAGCCGGTCCTCGACTCTGAAGATTTGCTCTCCGAATACGTCGGGCATTCGTACTTTCGTGCCAAAGGGAAGGTGGTTGTAAGCAACAGTCCCTTTGCTCGTCCTTTTGCCCGAGGCGGTGATGAATGGGTCACCCTGGGTTTCGTCAGGCGAACTGGAGTACGCGGTCACTGTTAAGAGTATTGATTTTTTAGCAACTCGATCGGGAATTTCCGGTAGTCGCTCCGCTTGTGGCGTTTGTAATTCGTTGACTGCGTCCACGGCTACAAGCATTTCGTTCCGTTCGGCGATGGGGCGATCCTTGAGTACTTCCCCCAGAACTGCCTGCGGATAGATTAATTCCATTAGACCAAGTAACGCTAGCACTGATAATATTTTTCTTCGAGTCCTCCACCGACGGGTGGAAATCATAGGGTTCAATTAATAGTGAGTCATGAGTTTCCGCGTGATTACGAATTGGCGAAAACCCACCCCCCAAACAAAAAAATCCTGTTGTGTTGCAGGACTTTCTCTTTCTGCCTCTATACTATCATGGGGGGATACTTCTGTCAATAATATTGTGCGACGCATACCGTGCCTACGATTTCTTGAGTGAAAGCGGGCAAGAAATTGGATGGGATCACTTTCGCGACCGTAATACTTAAAGGCGTTCTAATCGAACGCCTGAGCTGTTTTTGTATATGTCTAGAGGTGGTATACTTGCCAAATGAATGTAATTTCGGAACGAGATATCCAGCTAGATCAGAAAAACATCCGCTACACGCTCAAGGTCAGCCGGCGCGCCCGGCATATGCGTTTAACCGTGTCGTGCGAGGGGGCGGGTCAAGGAAAATCGGGAGAAGGTTAAAAAAAATAGACATGAGGCATTGGGAACATAAACAAAAAGGACTAACCAACGAGGGTCAGTCCAGGATCGGTACGCCGTCTTCAACTAGATGGCCGCCGGTTATCTCGAATGTGGCTGGATCAATCCGGCACCCCTTCCAGGTCCATCGCCGATAGAGCGCCGGAAGAAAAAAGATGTAAACGAAGTGACCCAAATGAACAATTGAAAGTCTGTAGAGATACATGGTCTCCTCCTATTGCAGAAGCCGCAGATTTCAGAATGACAAGGGATGTTATCACATATTTCCAAAACTGTCAATATCATGAAGTATTTCCCCTTGCACGCCTCTCTGGGTCAGCCTGCGCCAGGCTTCAGCTGACTTAGTCGAGAGATATTTTATTATTAGGTCGAGAAATATTTACTTATTTTTCGAGCAAGGCGGTTTCATATTTATTTGCCCTATTAATTACCAAAGTGTGGCCGTCGGCACTTCTGATCCTCGTTATGGCGGTGAACTGATTGGCGCGAATATCAGTCTGAGTGAAGGCGACTACTTCCCCCAAGACACGAACGAACATGTGGCGATTCTTGGAAAGAGTCTGGCTGAAAAAAACAGCCTTGGTGTCGGATCGAGTTTTACCGCCTTTACAGTCAGCATCACGGTCAGCGGTATTTATGACGCCGGCAACGATTTCGCGAATAACTCAGTTATCTTCCCCATCCAAACTTTGCAACAACTTTCCTCGCAAGATGGACAAGTCACCTCAGCACTTGTCAGAGTAGATTCAGCTGATAACCTCGCTGCCGCCAGCGCCGCAATCAGCGCTCAGTTAGGCGATAGAGCGGATGTCATCTCTTCAGAAGACACGATCGCTCAGGTGATTGAACCACTTGAGAATATTCAAACTATTACAACAACGAGCCTTATTGGCGCGCTGCTGGCGGCAACTATTATCACCCTGCTGACCATGATCATGATCGTACGCGAACGACGGAAAGAAATCGCCGTCCTCAAGGCAATTGGCGCGAGTGATCCGAGTATTGCCGGCCAATTTATGAGTGAGGCGGTGATGTTGACTTTGCTTGGTGGAGTACTTGGTTCAGTGCTGGGCTTCATTTTCAGTAATCCTATACTTTCCTCACTGCTGCGTTCATCCAGCAGTGAATCGCAACTCGGTGCTGGACCAGCCAGAGGCGGGATCGTCCAATTCGCGGTGGGCGGTTTCAGAACACTTGGAAATAGCGTTCAAGATCTTCGAGCGGTGGTTGATTTCCAACTCATCGCCTACGGCTTTCTTGCGGCCATTCTGATCGCGATTATCGGATCGGCATTTCCGACTTGGCTTATTGGTAGAGTTCGTCCGGCTGAAGTATTACGTGGAGAATAAGCATGTTAACCGTACAAAAACTATCCAAAACATTCAGCAGCGGAAATAGCTCTGTCCACGCGGTCCATGATGTCAATTTCAACCTGGGATCAGGCAAACTCGCTGCTATCATTGGGAAGAGCGGCAGTGGCAAAAGTACGCTTCTCGCCCTCCTTGGGACGCTTGATGAGGCTGACACGGGCAGCATTCAAGTAGAAAAAGATGATGTGACGCGCTTTAGTGAACAGGAGCTGCTTCGCTACCGCCGCTCGACGATTGGTTTCATCTTCCAAAGCTATAACCTGATCCCAAACTTATCCGCACTCGAGAATGTAATGCTGCCAATGGAATTTAACGGCCTGGCCGGTGAGAAACGAAAAAAACGCGCTATTCGTCTTTTAACACAAGTCGGTCTCACTGAAGATAAGATACAACGCCGCCCCGGCAAGCTCTCGGGTGGCGAGCAACAACGAGTGGCCATTGCTCGGGCTTTAGCCAATACGCCCAAGCTTATCTTAGCAGACGAGCCAACAGGGAATTTAGATACCCAAACGGCTAAAACGATTATTCACTTGCTGCACAATCTCGCCAAGACTGAACACGCCACTATTATTATAGCGACTCATGACGCCGAGGCGGCACAACATGCTGATCAGGTGTTTCGCCTGCGAGACGGACGTTTAGCGCAAATTCGCTAGCCACCTCATCAAGATTTGTCTCAAATGAGGGTTGCCATGGAACAAATTATTTTTCTTCGCTTCTACTCAAAGACGAGCGCTGCCGATTCCAGCCCAGAGCCCGCCGGTAGACAAATTCCGCCACCGCGAAACCAGCTGGCACAACAATCATGTTGCCAATCAAGTTTAGTTTGAGGAAGGGCAGCCCAAGATAATACGAGTACAACAAACCGCCCAGATTCTTTTCATAAAACGGGGTAATAAGCCAGACTCCGAAGTTAGTATACAGATAAAAGAATATGGAAAAGGCCATCCCCGCCCCAAAAGCGGCAAGAACAATTTTATTGTTCAAGCGCAATTTCCGCAAAAGCAATCCGGCCGAAGCTCCGAGAAGGAAAGCCGACCAAGTAAAAAGAAAGATGTTGGTATTGCCAATAATCATATCAGATCCGAACATGATACCGAGAGGCACCAGCACAGCCCAGAAGCCGCCCAAATACGCTCCCGCCAGCAAAGAAAGCAGCGTGACAAACTCAACGTTGGGAGCAATATCAAAAACGGTTCGGCTTATGATGCCAAAGCCAACCAGAAAAAGTGCAATAATGAAACGCGGAGAAATAACTTGTTTCAGTGTCCGCATAGTCTAGTTGTCCAGTTTCTCAAAAACAAACTCGATTCTATCGCCGGACCGCACAGTATATTGCCCCACTCCCACAGCGGCCTGTTCACCGTTGACGTAAAAAATCCAGTATCCATCGGCTGTCCCATTGGCCAACGAACCTATCTTTTCGACTAACACGCCAAAGTCATACTCTTTCGTTTCCAATACAACTCCGGAATCCGTGGCCGCCAGCCGCAGCGCGTCCAGCGCCGTCAGGCTCTCTTCAGGGCGGAATGTATACGAAAGTTCTTCTCCACCCGTCACTCTCACCGAAACGGTATCTCGCAACGTAACCGCTCCGGCAACGCTCGATTGGGTACGATTCTGAAGCGAGGCGATATATTGTTTAGTGGCCGAAGAATACGAGGTAATCAGGATTGTGGCAAGAGCCCCAAACACGACGGCAATGAATAATATGACTGAATTGCGCTTCATAATTGACCCAAATCAATGATAATGGCTGGCTGTAAACGCGGCCAAGCGTCTGCAATTGGCCGATACTCTGCCGCACCCCAATAGTACTGGGCGACATACTCCTTGTCAATCTGTCGGCGAGAGAAAAATACCAGCGTTATTCGTAACGATACTCTATAATATCGCCTTCATGTACCGTCAAAATATCCGGACTGGCGAGGCTCGTCTCCGAATTGACGTAGATCGACCATTCGCCCGTGCCGGCTTCGGTCACCCAGTTGCCGATTCGACGCAAAAGTACTTTCCCGGAAGCGTCCTCTTCGACGACATAGTCTATTCCCGCCACGCCCGTCGCCACATCCAACGCTTCGAGGACGGTGCTCGCGTCATCGATCTCGAAATTCTGCCGAAGCAGCGTATTTCCTCCGACGGTCATCACTACGGTAGCGACCCGTATTTCAATGCCCGCCACCTCAGGACGCTGGATGGATTGCATTTCAAAATTCTTCTCAGGAGCGGCACCAAAAACAATCACAACAGCCGCTCCAATAGCGAGAAGGGTAACGCCTCCAAGTTTCCAAGAAGAACGCGGCATATTTAGCGTGAAAAATGAATCTTGCGAATGTGAATCAGGAAGTATTCCAAAACGATTCTGATCAGGACAATACCGCCAAGAGAAATGAGTTTTTCGGAACTGGGAATCACCACGGTCAAAATAATATCACCGGCTAGAAAAAAATCCAGTCCGATGACTAGCGAACGCATGATGTTGTCGAGAAACTTATTGAAATGCGTCGTCCGCTTCAGCATCGAGTGATAGACCATCAGTATCAGGTCGTACACTCCCCGCGCCACGCCGACTACAATCACAATTACGCCAATAAAGGAGATGTATGGATTGACGGCTTCGACTATTGTGACGAGTAATTCTTGCATAGACCTTTTTCAATAAGACGCTGTTGTAGTCTAAACCCGATCAAGCAATTGGTCAATTATTTCCCGGAAAGTTTCGAGCGGAATTACGCCGGGAACGATCGAGCCGTTGATAAAGAAAGTGGGAGTTCCAGCTACACCAGCTTCCAGCCCGGCCTGAAAATCCTCCAACACTTCATCTCGATGACGTCCCGAGTCAAGGCAGGTATTGAACTGCTGGACATTGAGACCGGCTTGCTGAGCATATGTTTTCAAATTGCTCGACTCCAAGGCGTTCTGGTTCTGGAAAATCCTGTCATGGAGTTCCCAAAACTTATCCTGCTCGTGAGCGCACTCTCCCGCCTCCGCCGCGATTTGCGCTTCGGGATGAACGCTCGTGACTGGAAAATCACGATAGACATAATGAATGTCTGAACCGTACTCCAGCATGATAGTCCGGACAATACCCGAAGCCTGCCGGCAGAAAGGACATTGGAAGTCTGAAAATTCCACGATTTGCACTTTAGCGTCGGCCGTTCCGGCACTGGGGTCGTCGCTCGTGACGAGAGTGTTCAAGGCTGAGGTAGCGGGGACGCTTGGAATGGAAGAATTAGGCGAGTCAGTCGAATACGCCAGATCCCGAAAACTGCCAATCACTTCATACGCAAACCAAATCACCGTACCTAAAAATATGATTATCGCTCCGATAAATGATACACCCCACCAGGTGGCAAACCAGCGTTTCCGGGTTGATGGAGAAGTTTTTGATTTATTTATTTTTTTTGCCGCGCTCAAAGACACTCCTTTCTATACGCAATTATACGCCGGGTCATCATTAGTATTGTAGCACAGACAGAATGGAGGGTCGCCCCCACGCAGTTCATAATAGAGCGGGTGAGTGCCCATGTCATTTTCCGCCACCTCAGGAGTGGCTTCAATCCGGCAATGCATCAAATAACTCTGTACGTTACCATTCGCAAATTCCGTTGGATCAACGACGTAGCGGCAGTTATGCGGAGAGTCGTAATTTTCAAATTCTCCCAGAGGGTCGAAGAAAACTCCACCGTGCAAATATTCGGGCGATAAGTATCCCTCAAGAAATCCGTATGAGTTGGAATTTTCGTATCGCAAATCGCCACTGAGATAGATAATTCCTCCGCAACTCCCGTCCGGCTGGATATGCGCGTATCGGAAGTCCCAGCGTCTATCGCCCCACTCGCCCTCCGCGGCATCTCCTGGATATTTTTCGTTATTGTAATAATAGAGCTCGATTGCGGTCCGGTAAGAATCGAAGGTGCCCACACGGTAGGCGTCCCTGGCTCTGGCGCGCGTATTGCCCAAAGTGATCAGCGCCAAAGTGGAAAGCAGGCTGATAATCGAAATCACCACCAGCAACTCAATCAGGGTAAATCCTTTGACCGGGGTGAATGATTGGTAAATGTTTTTTTGTGGCACGCGATTAGTCACTCCTATGGCCTCGGCATACAATCATACATCGAGTCGTCATTTGTATTGTAACAAAGGCAAAAAGGCGGATCTCCGCCAGTCAGTTCATAATAGAGGGGATGCCTCCCCATGTCGTTTTCCGCTAATTCGAAAGATTCTTCGAGCCGACAATGCATCAAGTACTTCTGAACGTTTCCTTCATCATACCCCACTCCATTGTTTTCTCGATCGGGATCCTGACCTACATATTCCTCCACTACATAGCGGCAGTTATGAGGCGTATCCAAGCCGGGAATCATCAAAGGGTCTTCAAACACACCCCCACGTATATAATCAGGTGAAAGGTAGACTTCGAGAAAACCGTGAGAGGTGCTGTTTTCGTATCGAAGGTCGGGGCCATAAAATTCGGGAGAGCCGCAGGATCCATCTGCTTGGGGAGTGCCGTAGTGGAATTCTCCACGATCTCTTCCGAATGGCCCAATAGACTGATCACCCGGGTATCTTCCATTGTCATAATAGTACGTCTCGATAGCCGACCGGTATGCGTCAAAGCTTGCTACTCGGTAAGCGTCTCGAGCTCTGGCGCGCGTATCTCCGAGAGTAATCAAAGCCAAAGTGGAAAGCAGGCTGATGATCGAAATGACTACTAGCAACTCAATCAGGGTAAAACCTGGAATACGTTTTGAGAGCCAAGATAGTTTCGATTTCCCCCTCGACATCATATAGACAGTATACTCCAGATAAAAAAATAAAAACACCCAGCAATAGGGTGTTTTTAATACCAACTTTTCTGGCCGGTCGAGGTAATGAGATAATGCCTCGCGAACGCGGGGTCAGCTGCAGTACATGATGCGCTTTGAGGAGACCCCGCCAAGGCGGGGAAAAAACGATCAGATCATACAGCTGAATTCAAACCTCGAACCGGCCGGAAAAAATGGTTTCCGAAATCTTCTTCCAAGCACTTCATCGTACCGATGCAGCTCTTGGGAAAAGGTCCGAATCCGCGCGTCCCACCAGTCGTTACCAGGGAACCGCGGATTCGGATTGTCGGCGAGATCATCGATACAAGGATCGAATTACCCGCCAGACGCCATCACTTACTCCACCTTCTTTCGTTCCGCCTGGAGATGAGCCAGGCGGCCAGAACGATGAGAGCGAGTGGCGCCCCGAAGAGCACCGCCGGGTGCAGGGAAGAAATCAACTCACTCATGTTCTACCTCCCATCTTGCATCAGCCGGTACCGTTTCCACCCGCCATAGCCGGTGAAATCGAAGAACACGATCTGTACGGCCAGCTGGGCCATCAGTCACCTCCTGTTCTCAACTGGATCCCGTAACTGCCTAAAAGTCCGACACGGACTCGCGGGTTCCTTCATCATCGTAGCTCATCCCCAATGTACGAACCTCGCTTGGAGACAGAAGGGAATACACAACATAGCCTGCAGTCACGTGCTGGAAAGTTTCCAGCAGTGAAAACACCCGTCGTCCGTGGCGTCGCATCATTTCCGCGTGGTGCGAACAAAGGACCGCCACATCACCATCAAGCTCATCCCGGCTGATGTTGTACATCTCGCTCGCCGGAGCGAGATGCTTGCAACCGCGAATAGCACACTGGAATTGAGTGATAGTGTTCGGACCGCAAGCGGCCCGGATGCTGCACAACTTCCAGCCGATTGTACCCTCCGGAATCAATTTGATTCCATTGGGTTTGAGAACAAACACGAGCTTGGTCACTACCCGGAGCACAAACATAGCTGATCTCCTTCCCACTGGGAAGACTGAAGCAAAATCAATCGAATGAACTCCTGCTCAATCCATCACCTTGTACGGCGGTGAATTCGGGAGGAGGCCTGTCACGATCTCTTGACTGCCCTGAGGGGCAGGGTATAGTGAAGCACACGGTAGGAAGTGTCAATGAAGGAAAAAGAATGTCCAAACTTCTCAAAAAGGAATACAAGGGGGTAAGTAATGACCGGTTGGCGCGCATGATCGCGCGGGGCTTTGTTGACGTGGATAAAAGGTTTGATGAAGTACATGCGGAATTGGCCACCAAAGCCTCGAAAGAGGATGTGCACGGAGTGGAAACTCGGCTGGACAGGGTCGAAACACGACTAACCGGAGTGGAAACTCGGCTGGATGGAGTAGAAACTCACATCAACGGCCTTGAATTCAAGGTAGACCGAGCGCTCTACTCCGAATACACTCATCTAGAACGACGAGTCAGTCGGCTCGAAAAAAAGGCGGGCTAATCTAAATATTCAACGCTGGGTATTACTGTGACATTGCGGTCATGAATTTTGTATTTCTCTCCAGAATATTCATGCAATAAATACTCTGGAGAGCCCCGAACCATACGATAGTCCGGGGAAGGTGGAAAGCGGCAGGAACGCTTCCCGGAGGAAATAGCGAGGAACTTTTTCAGCCTGCCGACCCGATCACCTGACCGAGCCGCTGAAAAAGGGAGGGGGTTACCGCTCAACCCTATAGAACCTGTGGCCGCTCCACGCCATCAGCGCGAGACCGCCCAGGATACCAAAAAGGCAAGCGCAGGCCGTCAATGGCCCGATCGGCCTGGTCAGCGTGACCAGCGACCCGAGAGTCGCCAGCTCACCCAGGACCAACAAAATGATGGACATGGTGCCCTCCTTACCTGACGTTATCGGGTCGGCCGAAGCCTCCCGTTGCCGTAGGTGGTGAAGAACCCGATACACACACCTACAAACGCCAGAATCCAGCCAAGTCTGCTGATGACCAACAGCTCCGGCTGGGGTTGACCTGCCACTCCCGTCACAATGACGGCAATGACGGTCAGCGCCGAGAATCCCGCATAGGATTTGAACAAGAAGCCCAGAAACTCATTGACCCAACACATCTTGTATGCCTCCTTACTAACTTCACCAGCACCTGCCGAAAGAGTATTACATCAATGACCCGACGCCTCAAGAAGCCGGACCACTTCATCCCAGTTGATCAGAGCAACCACGCCCCCGACCAACCCATATGCCCACCAAAGTTTTGTGAAAACCGTGACGGGTGCTGCCCAATGGGCGCACACCATCACAGTCAGTACCATCAGCCCGCTAAACCAAAGGGCTGATTTGAAAACCCAACCGATAACCATCTTCATGTCTCCTCCTCGTGAGGGTAAAACAAAATCTTCCAGCGGGGTAAGAAACCACATCCCAACCTCGAGATTCGAAGTTCGGACGCTTCCAAAGTCGTTCATCGCCGTATCGATGCAGTACTTTGGAAGTACCCGGCCAGAGTCGCGTGGTGCGAAACTGGCCGGGGCGGAACACTGTCAGCGTACACTCGGCGTTCCGCCAAGACGACGCTGGTGTTCCTCGTGAGTGACGCACGAACAGGTGCCCGTGCGACACTCTTCAGCATACGCAGCCTGGAGAGCGGCCACTAACGCGATCAATTGTTCCTTGTCCACTTCTCGCTCCTTTCTATCACGCTTGCTGTCGGAGGCGCGAGCGGAGGCGTCGGAGCTGAGGTACAACCAATAGGTCGTGCTCCAACTCTCGACATCGCCAGCGCGCTTCGGCGCGAAGGCGATCCGCCTCGCGCCGCTCTGACTCCTGGCGCTCCCACTCGATCCGCTCCTGCTCTCGCAGAAGCCAAGCCTCGAGGAAGCGCTTGAGCGTGTCCGTCAGACGGAAAGCCCTCTCCGGCCTATGGTCGGAGCAGTAGGGGTAAAGATCACCCCCGGTCTGCCCGATGTGCGGGCAGAACACACGCCGCGCCACACAGACCTTCCCGCACTGGTAGCAGGCGAAGCTACCAGCGTTGGCATCGCTCAGGAGTCCACGCACCTCGGCCTCTTTGAAGGCCTTCGGTACGAAAAATCCTCCCTCGGACAAAACCATGATCGAGATAGAGAACAACATGCGTTCCTCCTTACTGACTTTTCCGGCGTCAGCTGCCGTTGTAGAGAAACCATTTTCTCTCCGCAGCCCTCATCACAAATAATGGTAGTGAAAAGCTTTGGAAGAAAGGGCGAGGAGGAGGGACCACGTCATTTGCAGCGGGCGCGATTGAGCCGATCGCCGAAGCTGCATGCGTTGGATATACACCCTCACTCCTCGCGTCGTTGTTTGCGTCCCGATATCTCGATCCGGACGCTCCTAAAATCGTTCTCCGACACAGACTTATTCGACAAGAATCAAGCGAGCTGCAAAATAATAACTTTATGAGAACGACTTAAGGAGAATAAATTGTCAACGTTCATGCCGTAAGTGAATCCTCTTTTCAGCGCTCCTCCCAGAATACCGGGGAAACGCTGAAAAGGGAATTCGAATCACGCGATGACTCGTCGTCAGCCGCGTCGATCTGGAGGTGAGAATGAACACAGTTATGACCCGGCTATGCCGAATGCTCCGTGTTCTACCAGTTTCTTATGAAAATCTTCAGTTCGCACCGAAGACAATCATCTCCGCTGGTTTCCTCCGCCTCCAAGTCGACGCGGATGACTAAGCAAAAGTTCTTAGATAAGGACAGTGATCTGGAGGAGAGATGGTGGAATCAGTTTGTTCCTTCCGAAGAAGAAAGCTCTGACTCCCACCAGTTTCTTATGAAAGTCTTCAGTTCGCACCGAAGACAATCATCTCCACTGGTTTCCTCCGCCTCCAAGTCAGTGTCCTTGCCCTCGGGTTTGGGGCGACCGGATTCGGTCCAATATATGTTCGTGACCGCCGGTCATACCGCCCCAAATTCGGGGACAAGCATTGCTGATGAGATTTCTCGACAGTGATCTCTCGACTTCGCTCGAGATTGATTTCCTCGCTCTGCGAGGAAATCAAAAAGGTGGTGGCTCGCTATCGTGTTTTCCGTGGAGAAAAAAACACCGTAGCAAACCACCACCTTCATAGGATTGGTGTTTGGAATCGGCGGCCTTTCTCCTCAGAAAGCCGTTGCGTTGTAATGTGCCTCCGTTTGAAAACTTCCAGCGTAACCGCGCATGATAGCGCACCTGGCAAAACTTGTCAAGACCTCTCTGGAGTAGTTTCGCTAATATTAGGCAAGATAAATTACTTTTGAGAACTTAAAAAAACGACTACAAAAGGCCAAAATCTAGACCGTGTATCATTCAATATTAATGTCGTGATCAGCGCCAGCCGTTTTTCCCTGCGGGCTTGAAGGCTCTGGCTACACACAACAATCCAGCTTTCTCCTCTATACTACCGTTCTGGTTTCCGATACAATACACGCATGCCGCCATCAAATAAAAATTTCCACGTCGGATTGAAAGCGATTATTCGTCGTAATTCTGAATTTCTGGGTGTCAAAAACACCCGCAACCGCTACTGGACCCTGCCCGGCGGCCGGATCGAGGAACGCGACCTGGATTTGCCGGTAATCGAATGTCTACGCCGGGAGTTGCTCGAGGAGCTTGGTTTACGAGCGAAAATTGAAATAGGTAAGGTATTTGACATGATTAAATACAAGACCTCTCCTGACGACCATTCGCCGAATCAAAAAATATTTCTGATATGCTATGATTGTCAGTTCGACGGGGGTGAAATTGTGCTCAAAAAAGACGAGCTGGAACAATTTGAATGGCTCGATAAAGAAAACTACAAGCAATATGATTTCGGCGTACTGCAGAAAACAATTGATCGCTTCGTCGCGGAAAAACTCTAACGCTTGCGTATTGTGAAAATAAGAGGCAGTATGAAAAACGTGCCGGGGTGGTGGAATGGTAGACACAAGGGACTTACCCCGAACTACGATGAGTTCGGGGTACCCGGTACCCAACGCGGTTCCGGGTAAAATCCTTCAGCACATCACAACAAAAAGAATGCCGGGGTGGTGGAATGGTAGACACAAGGGACTTAAAATCCCTCGACCACAAGGTCGTGCGAGTTCGAATCTCGCCCCCGGCACCAACAATGACAGCAGGGAGAGTATGGAGTGTGTATGTACTATGTGTATGTGCTTCGGGGCGTAACACAAGATCGTTACTACATCGGTCGTACCGAGAATCTTCAAAAGAGAATCTCGCAACACAAAAAAGGGGAGGTTTGGACAAGCCGTCGACTTGGTGTTTGGCAATTAATGTTTTATGAAGCGTTTCTTGCCAAAGCCGATGCCATTCGCCGAGAGCGATACCTGAAAACAAGCAAAGGAAGATCTACACTGAATCTCATGCTTAGAGAAAGCTTGCGTCTCGTGGCTTACCCCGAACTACGATGAGTTCGGGGTACCCGGTACCCAACGCGGTACCGGGTAAAATCCCTCGACCACAAGGTCGTGCGAGTTCGAATCTCGCCCCCGGCACCAAAACCTCACTACCGTGAGAATCCTTATTTTGATCGCAAAAACGTTTCGATGTCTTCCGCCGGGTACCACTAATATATTACCCTGGGCTTGACCGGCAACAAAACAAAATGAACAACACCGGACAAAGACCCGTTTTTAGCGCCGCCTAAAAAAGACTGACGAAAAAGATCGGCAGGGTATCTGGCGTTAAACCTATTTACGCTTTGGCGCTTCTTCACTCTTCTCCGCCAGCGCGATCGGCATGACGATTTGCAGGGCGATGATGTTCAGCAGAATTTGATTGTTGTAGCTGAAGTCGCGACCTTTGTCTTTTTCGCCAAGGAAAATCGCTCCTATCACCCGTTCGCCCATAATAAGCGGCGCGGCCAACATTGTTTCTACCGAATACGGCGCGCGCAGGGATTTTTGTTTCCGATACATTTCCTTCGTGACCACCACTTCGCGCTTGCTTTTGTAGACCAGGCCGAGAATCGGATCATCTTTCAGTCCAATTTTGAGATTCTTCATGAACTGGTTGTTTTCGTATCCACGCGCGTCATAAATTTGTATCCGATCCTCGTCGGGGTGGAAGAGGACAAAAGCGGCGCGGTTGGCCTTGATGATCTGTAATATTGTCGTCAGCACCAAATCAGTCAAATGATCGAGGTCTTCGTACGTTGAGGCAACTTTACTGGTCGTGAAAATCGTCATCAGCTTGTTGTTGGCGTGATGCAAACGCAAGTCAAGGTTGGCAATAACGTTCGCATATACCTTGCTGACAATTTGGGGGTAGTCTTCGGCCAGCTTGATGAAATCCTTGCCGCGAATTTCAATCAAATCGCCTTCTTCCATCACTTCACCATTATGCTGGTGCTTTAACTTGGGTCCGGTCAAGGCGCTTTCCACCGCAAAATTATCCTTGCCTAGAAAAGCGAGGGTCTGCACTTCATTCTCAAAAACTCGATAGATATGGACTTTACCGCTCAAGACGATAAAAAACGAACGCCGCTGGTCGCCTTGTTCGAAAAGCACCTCGCCTTTTCTGTATTTCTTGATCGTGATGATCTTCGCCAGCACCTGCAGTTCAGGCGAACTCAAGCCATCGAAGACTCCGATCTTTTCAAGTATTTTTGTATCAATCATACTTTGTCTCTTGAGGACAGTATACCATGAATACTGATAAAAATCAATCTCAAAAAACCGAACGATTTGTAATTTCCGATAGTCAAAGCAGCGCTACAAATTTTCGACTGTGCTCGAACCAAGATTCCTAACAGGCTCGGTTCTCAACGATGCCCAAATAGTATCAACTATTCTTCGAGCGAACCCTGTACCCGAGCGTGTACTCACGTGAGTGGTACAGGGGGAAGTCGAGAAGTATGGTTTTTGTTTGTCTCAACCAGGTTCTCGACTCCGCTCGAACAATATTATTGCTAATTTTCTTCAAACGGACTTTATACCCGACCCTGTGCCACTCGCGCGAGTACAGGAGGAGTCGAGAAAAAAGCCAGGCGAACTGCCTACACTGCCACCCAGTGTTGTATTTGGAGATTTGATCATTTGTTTTCTTCATGACCAATTGATTTTGCCTTTTTCAAAATCTTTGGCAATTTCTGGAAATCTTCAATCAAAGTCTGCCGCAATCCGCCATGATACAGCGCGGCCGCCGGATGATACAAAGGCACATACAATCGCCCATGACGTCGGAAGACTTTGCCATGCTCTTGGGAGATTCGAAAGTCGGCCGGTAAAAACTGGTGCATAGCATGCCGGCCCAGGGTGACAATCAGCGTCGGTTTGATCACGGCGAGCTGCCGTTCGAGATAGGGTAAACAGGCAATAATCTCTTCCGGCTCGGGGTCGCGGTTGTTCGGCGGACGATGTTTAACTATATTGCCAATAAACACATCTTCTCGTTTCCAAGCTACCGACTCCAGCATCTCGTTGAGAAACTTGCCGGCCGCTCCCACGAAAGGTTTTCCCTGTTTATCTTCTTCAGCGCCAGGTCCTTCGCCGATAAAAAACACATCGGCTTTTTCATTGCCATCACCAGGCACACCATGAGTGGCGTCTTTGAACAAGGGGCATTTGCGGCAATCATGAACCTCTTTCGCGATGTCGTGAAGCGTCTCCATGTTACATCACGCTTGGTGTATTCGTGCCATTTCCACTGCCGTCCAGCCGGCTTCGTATCCTTTGTTGTGTTTCCCGCGCGTCCGGGCGCGGGCGAGCGTCAGGGTCTGGCAGGTTAATACGCCAAAAATCACCGGCACTTTCGTATCAATTGCCACGCGCTGCAAACCATAACTGACTGATTGGGCTAGATACTGATAGTGGTCAGTTTTGCCTTTGATCAGCGCGCCCAGGCAAATGATGGCGTCGTATCGATTGTTTTGAGCCAGATGCTGGGCAGCCCAAGGCAGCTCAAACGAACCAGGCACGGCTATTTGAGTAATCCTGGCCGTCGCCACCCCTGCTTCACCCAGCGCCGTCATCGCGCCTTCACGCAGCGCCTGGGTAATTTCTGAGTTGAACCTGGCAGTCACCACGGCAAAACGAGAGCGGGGCGGGGCGGTGGTTTTTTTGATCGGCGCTGTTTTCATTTTTTTCTTGGTAAGTGTCTCTCTAAATACTTGGCCATCATGTCAACCTCGATATTGACCCGATCGCCCACCTTCTTGTGCTTCAAGATTGTGTGCTCCAGAGTAAAAGGAATGATGGCTACCTGGAATTTTGTAGTATCAGGGTTAAGCCCGGTCAAACTAACGCCGTCCAGAGCGATGAAACCTTTGTCAGCCACGTATTTCATCAGGCGCTTCGGTAATTCCACCGTCAATATAATATCATGGCCCGTGTCGAATATATCCATAATTGAACCAGTGGCGTCAATATGCCCCTGGACGAGATGACCCCCAAGTTCGTCAAAAGGGCGAACGGCCGCTTCGAGATTCACTTTATCATCGACAGACAAAGACCGAAAGGTGGTTTTGCTCAGCGTCTCGCGGATCACTTCCACTCGAAATAACCCGGCTGATTTTTTGACCACGGTCAGGCAGGCCCCGTTGACAGCGACACTGCCGCTTTTTTTCAGCCGGGAAAGAATACGTTTTGCTTTGACATCAACCACCCAAGCGCGCTGGCGCTTGGTGATCGCTTGGATGGTGCCAATTTCATTAATGATGCCGCTAAACACGTTTGTAAGTTTATTGATTGTCGCGAAGAATTTTTTTCGCCCTGCTCACGTCGCGCCGAATTTCCCGAAGCAGTGGTGCTTGTGAACTAAAAGTTTTGATTGGCCGGATTTTTTTAACGATTCGGGCTTCAAGCTGTCTTCCGCGCGCGTTGCCGGTATAATCCAGGAGGTAGACTTCAATCTTGCGTTTTCTTTTGTCGCGGACAAAGGGCACTCCGATAATCACAATCGCTTGATAACGATTCTTTCCCAGCTCAGCCCAAGCCGCGTAGACACCGCTCGGCACCGGATGCCGCTGGAAGTATCGGCGGTCTAAATTGGCCGTCGGGTATCCCTGCTGTCCGCCATAGCCCTCGCCGCGGATCACTCGGCCTTTAACGAGTAGCACGGATTTCTTTCAAAAAGCTTTTGTGCATGAGGCCATTGGAACCCAGGAAGTCTCGCGACCGCGTATTCCAATCACGGCCGGCAAAGTCCGTCACCCTCCCGCCGGCTTCCCAGATCAAAAGCGCGCCACCGGCCACGTCCCAGATGGGAGGTTGCGGGAAGATAAATCCGTCCACCCGACCAGCCGCGACATAGGCGCATTCCAAGGAGGCGGATCCCAGTTGGCGGGTAATCTTTCCCCGAAGCTTCATCTGGGAGTGAATCTTGCTGTATTCCTTGATGGAAGAGCTGGAGTGACCATGGCAGGTCAAAATAAACGATTGTGCTAATTGTTTCGTGGGACGGACTCTAAGTCGCCGGCCGTTCAGCCAGGCACCCTGACCGCTCTGCGCGACAAACAGCTCCTTAGTCACCGGCGCGTACACAACGGTCAGGACCGGGTAGAGCTCATACATCAGCGTAATGGAAGTGGAAAAAAGAGGACTCTTGATTTCAAAGTTTGAAGTACCGTCCAAAGGATCCACTACCCAGACATATCCCGCGCGGCTGCCTTCCCGGCCCGATTCTTCACTGTAGATGCCATGGTCGGGAAACTGCTTCCGGATCGCCGACAAAATAATCTTTTCCGCGCCGATGTCGTATTTGGTGACGATTTCATGGCGGTGTTTGTTCGTATAGGCCATCTCACGCTTGTGAAAACCTTCGAGGAGATAGCGGCCTGATTTCCGGGCTAATTGACTGGCAAAATGAATAATTGTTGAATAGCTGCTCATGATTATTGCAACCTATAAGTTCCGTGTATTGTAGTTTTAGATGGATGACACACTGCGTTGGTCGAGATCAGGCATATTTCTTTCACAGTTGTTTTTCCAATATCCATTTTTTTCAGCTTTTGAACCTTTTGAAAAAAATCTTTGTTGGGCTTAGCGGGAAAACGACTAATGGTTACGTTTCCAAACATTACCTCAGTGTTATGGTATTTTTTGTTGTCAGTAATATTATGTTTGTTCATTTCCTCACGAATATCGAGAATGAGGTCACTCAGAATCTCTTCTGAATAAGCGGGGATGGACAAACTTGTCGGTAATTCAAACAATCCCTGAAAATAAAATTCAAATGGATTGTGTCGTAAAGCCACTTTTTGCAAAACTTCTTTCATTATTTTTATGTCCCGCTGGGAAAATGCAGGGGGATTGTGTATGGTTCGGACATTTTGAATGGTGACATGGAGAGACTTCGACAGGTAATAATACAGCGATGGGTCACACTCCCGTAACGGCTGGATCAGCTTCTGTTTAATGGTGCCGTGCAGAGCAGGAGAAATAAATGAGACCACGGTCAAACAGATTCGATTGTCAGTGGCATAATCATCAACCATATCCACGATTTCAGAATGGCCTCGATTTTCCTTAAAACTTAACTCAATTTCTTCAATAAGCTGTTTTTGTCGTTTCTGATAACGTACCATGTCTATAATTCAATCTCCTCTTGATCGGCCATAATCTTGTAAGGAACATTTACGTTTTGAAGCGCCCGTCTCATCACGCTCGTGTCTCTCAAAAATCTTTCGTTATGATAATGAATCGGGATAACCAGTTTGGGCTGGAGCCGAAGCGCATAGGCCGCCGCTTGGTTGGGAGAAAAAGTGACCGTGTCGCACATCGGTAACAACAATACCTCAGCCTGAACCTGGGGATCGATATAAACTGTGTCGCCCGGATGGAGAATGGTATTATCAATCAAGAAACCAATCACTTCGGGCGGTAAATCACCGTTTGGCAAAGGTCCGTGCAATGACTGCACCCCGCGAATGGAACATCCGGCCACTGATCGTTCCTCGCCTGGCAAAAGCACGTCTGCGTCAATCCCAAGCTTCTCCTTCAACATTTTTTGAACGGGGGCGTTGGTTAACACAATCGGCGTATTACGTTCAACAATCGTACGGACGGCCTCAGGATCAGCGTGATCTTCATGCTCATGCGTCAGTAATAGCACGTCGATTCCTTCCCAAGTGTCTGGAGTCAGGTTTGTATGTTCATACACAAAATATCCAGGATCAATCAAGATCCGTTTTTCTTTCGTCTCAATCAAGACGCAGGCTTGTGGATATTTGATGAGTTTCACTAGCGAGGCGATAAAAGCTCTACACGATTATCATCAATCTTGTCGACCGTGGCGGAGCGCATGTGTTTCATTTGTCTCAACACTGCTCCAACTAGGTACAGCGAACCGGTCACCAGTATCATATCATTTTTTCCCGCTGCTGTCTTGGCTTTTTTTAGCGCCGCAGCAATGGATGAAGTGACGTAGGCAGCCGTATGTATGCGCCGCAATATCTTTGGATCAACCATGCCGTGCAAGTGCGTTTCGGGAAAAATAATCAAACGGCAACGGGTAGCCAACCGCCGGATAATTGGCCGGTACTCTTTCCGCTCTTTCGCGGCGTAGATAATAATCAGTCGTTTGTTGTTGACGCGTAAATCGTCAAGCGTGCGGATAAGCCTGGCAATAGCCGGCAGATTGTGCGCCCCATCAAGGACAGTCAATGGCGAGCGGGGAACGATGGTGAAGCGGCCGGGAAATTGAACCGCTCTAAAACTGCGCAGGATAGCCTCCGCCGGAATCTGCGCTATCTCCCTTAGCATTCCAAAGGCCAGGGCAGCGTTGCGGGGCTGCTGTCTGCCAACCAGCGGAATAAAAGCCTGATACCGCCGCGATTCGTCGTCAATGCGAAAACTTGTTCCTTCTAAGGAAACGTTCAGGTGTTGTGTTCTGGGAAAAGGTATCAGCCGCGCACCAACTTGCAGGCAACGCGATCGAATCATTTTCTGGGCCATGCCTGAGTTGCTGCTTATTACCACTGAACGGGCTTGTATTATCCCGGCTTTCTCTCCAGCGATTTTTTTGATTGTCGACCCGAGTATATGCGCGTGATCTCGGCCAATATCAGTAATCACCTTATAACGCAAACCAAGGGCGGTGGTCGCGTCCAAACGACCCCCTAACCCCACTTCAAATACCGCCCAGTCAACCTTTTCCTCGGCAAAATACAGCGCCGCCACTGCCGTCAGCACTTCAAACCAGGTCGGCCGGTCATGAATTCGCCTTTCTGCCTCTCCCACCTTCTGCGAAACCCTGGTCACCAGTTCTGCCAGGCGAGTCTGGCTGACTTCCCGTCCATTGATACGAAAACGCTCCGTGTACGAAACAAGATGAGGGGATAGAAACGCGCCCACGCGATATCCGGCGCCACGCAAACCCGCCTCCAGCAACATGACTGTCGAGCCCTTGCCGTTGGTTCCCGCCACTTGGAAGCCTTTCAAGCGCCGTTCGGGCGATCCGAGTAAACGCAGCAATAGCTCAACCCGCTTTAAACTTAAATACTCGGCAACAGCCTGCCGGGGAAAAGCCTGCAACCATTCCACATAGTGGTCAAGTTCCCTATAGCGCATGGAGCGCGGGATTATGAATGTTACTTCTCGCTCCGGTCAGCCAAGAATTCAAAAACTTTGCGATTCAAAAGGATCTCCTCAAGACGGTCGCGATATTCCGGCGCATCGACTTTGTTATACGTTTCCAGATCGTCTTTATACTGTTCTTTCTGTTTTTCCAGTTCGGAATCAATATCGTCCGAACTGACGATGAGATGTTCTTTGAGCCGGATCGCCCTAAGCACCAGCGCGCTCTTGATGCGCTTTGAGGCCTGATCGCGGAAATCTTTTTTCACTTCGTCTTCGCTCTTCTTCAACTGTTCCAGATACTTCTCCCATTCCATGCCCTGTCGCTGGATGTTACCGCGCAGTTCATCAATCATGCGATTGAGCTCTGAATCGACCAGTACGTCGGGGATTTCTCCAAACCTTGACGATTCAACAATTTCGTTCAACATTTCAAGTTCGAAGCGCTGATTTTCTCTTTCGCGCGCTTCCAGCTCAAGATTGTCTGCAATCCGTTTCTCCAAATCCTGCCTGGTTTTGAACGAACCCAGAGACTGGAGAAAGTCTCCGTCGACGGGAGGTAATTCAATCTGAAACACTGAGTTGCATTTTACCGCGCAGTCAACTTTTTTGCCGGCTAGATTCTTGCGAAAATAATTCTTGGGATACGTTAGCGGAAACTTTTTTTCTTCGCCCGTTTTCAGGCCAACAAGCTGGTCTTCGAGTCCTGGGACAAAATTGCCTTCACCGAGTACCATCGGGTGATTCTTCGTAATTCCGTCATCAACGGGAACATTGTCGAGAGAGATTTTCACGTCTACCTCAACTTTATCGCCTTTTTGTGCCGGACGGTCCACTCGGGACTCCTTAGCCCGCATTTTCTGCAGCTGCAAAATAGTGTTGGAGATTTCTGATTCGTCGATCTTGATTTCCTTGCGCTTGGCTTTGAGTGTGGAATAGTCTCCCAAAGTAATTTCAGGAAGTAAGGAGACCGTCGCGGTATAGATAAAAGGATTGCCCGGCGCCACTTTTGCCAAGTCAATTTGCGGTCGGCCGATCGCTTCCAGTTTCTGTTCCAATACCGCCTTGGGATAGGTTTCGCTTACGATATCCTCAGCCGCCTCCTGATAGAGCGCGGGTTCGCCAATACGTTGAACTACCACCGCGTAGGGAGCTTTCCCTTGGCGAAACCCCGGGATATTCATCCCTTCCGACAGGCGCGCGGCGGTTTTTTGCAAATATGGCTGCAATTCTTCAACCGGTATTTCTATCGTCAGCTTGACCATGGAGTTTGATTGCTTCTCTACGTTGACATTCATGATTTTTCCAATACAAAATTTGACTTCTTAACAAGATCACGCTAA
Source organism: bacterium (assembly GCA_030699685.1). Lineage (GTDB taxonomy): Bacteria > Patescibacteriota > Patescibacteriia > JAHIZJ01 > JAHIZJ01 > JAUYLJ01. Next base: position 65,244 of record JAUYLJ010000027.1, read on the forward strand.
GCTTATCCCATCATTCACAATCTGGCAAGTTATACAGAGCGAATCATGCCACGGCATGATTTGACCGGATTCTCAATGAGTCCGGAGGCACGAGGGATCTGGCCCTATGACTGCCCGGCAACCTGTTCTGACCTCAAGTCGGGATAAGGTGCTTCATCCAGCCCGAATGATTCGGGGAAGATGACGATGCTTGACGCAAACGGCTTTCCTCGATGAGGAAGGTTTTTTGGTTCATTGGGAGGAAACTATGAATGCCGTAGACTACGACTTTGATTGCGCAGTCAAACCCTGTGAGCAGAAGCTGCGCCACGATGATCCCAAGTGGCAGCCGAATGTCTGCGTCGGCCGAGGACACTGCCCGTGGTTCTCCTGCTGCAATTTGCAGCACAAGAACCCGCCATTACAACCCACGAGGCCGAAACGCGGCCGCATGTGTGTCTGAAGAAGGCCTATGAGCTAAGGAAGCGGTAACGCTTCCTTTTTGTTTTACTGTTTGCTTTGAACCAGGCTTCGAACATCCGCGGTCTCATGATCATACTCATCCTCTATTTCCTGACGCAGGATTTCTTCGATGATGTCTTCCAGAGTGACGATGCCAAGCAGTACGTTTTTTTCATTATAGACAAAAGCCTGATGCATCCGTTCCTTAACCAGCCGATTGAGCAGTTGATCGAGTTTTTGTGCCGGGTCAATTTTGAAAATTTTCTTTTGCTGAAACACCTCGGCTAATTTTGTCCCAGGAGCAAGGCCGATAAGCTGTTTCGTATAGAGTATACCGACGATGACATCGAGGGTAAGGGCATAGACTGGTATTCTGGTAAAACCGTTTTGTTGTATCATCGTAAAAATTTTTGTATCCAAAACTGTCTTAAGCTCAAGAGCAAAAACCTTTTCTCTTGGCGTCATCACCTGTCCAGCCTGAGCTTCGGAAAAATTCAGCGCCCCTTTGATAATTCGTTCCTCATCTTCGTCCAACGGGCTCCCAGGATGATCTTCGTGAAAGGCAACAATCTGCTCCAGTTCCTGCTTTGACCACACTATCGGAAGTTCCTCCCCAAGCGTTATGTCTAGCAGCTTGGCCATGGGCCATACTATCGGGAAAAATATAAATTGAAAAACTTTTACCACCCACACAGTCTTCGCACCGACCGTCAAAGCGTATCGTGAAATTGCCGCCATTGGTATGACCTCGCCGAAGACGACGATCAGACCGGTGGAAATCAAACTAGCCACCACCCCTGTCGCGATGGAACCAAGAAAGACTGCCAGCACGGAATTCACGGCTACGTTTCCTAGCAACAAGGTCGTCAGCAAGAGGCTGCCGTTTCTTCTCACTTGGTAGATTTTTATCGCTCGTTGGTCTCCCAAAGCGATTTTGCGTTCGAGCTCCGTCTTGCTCAAACTCAGCAGACCAAGAGTAAGACCCGAAAACAGCCCGGAGAGCAACACCAGCCCGAGAACAATAGCGATAGTCATGGTTATTCGGGAGGATACAATGAAGGCAAAGCGCCCTTAGTCAATCTGGCATACTGGCCATCGCTGGCGCGCGCAATAAACAATTCGCCTCGATCTTCCACTAATAAATAGCGGCTGTCAGGCAACCAATATATCCTCTCTGGCCGATAAAACCACAAATACGGCCACACCAGTCCGTCTATCAACGTGGAGTTTGTCTCCTCCTCAGTAATATGGAACTCGCGCTGTCCCATCCAGTCCCGAGAAACCGTGACGTTCATTTCTCCGTCCGGCGATAGGCCGCTTCCGACATACTCATCCATGGATCGCAATACCCCGGACATGTTCTGGCTTTGCTGATGAGCCCACTCACTCGTCGGCATGGACTGAATTTCTTCCAAACCCGTACCGTCCGTATAGATGCCGGAAATAATCACCTCATTTCCGTTTTCTGATGAAACAAAAAACACTTTGAACGGACTGTTTTTCCAATCAAAAGCGTCAATACTGGCGGTCGTCAGATCATACTGACTGGCCCAAAACAACCCAACGCCTAACAAGACGACAGCCAGCGCCAGAATAAAAACGAAAATAAAAAGCACCGGATGCTGGCGACGGCGGTAATGAAACGCTTCAATCATACCAGGCAGTATACTGTGAAATGCACAACTCGTAAATGTCCTAGCGTATTTCTAGTCAATCGGGCGCTCGTCCACGATTCGTTTGTCTTTCAACTCGGTCTCCATGCCGACCTTCTTCAGCAGGGCTTCAAGTTCGCCCTGTACTATTTTCACGCCGACACCCACGTCTCCATAAACAGCGCGCTCCAAACGATCTTTGAGCGCCGCAAATTCCACCCCCGGTTTCGGGGCGATTTCCAGCACCAGTTCATCCAGACCGTGGGGATCATTATCTTTTTTTCGGATTGTCACCTGCCATTCATCCACTTCTTTCACCCCTGACAGCAGGGGATAAAAGTTGTTCATGTTTACCAGCTCGCCTTTCACCTTGGTCAAATGAAATTCCTTGATCTCCGATTTGCGCTGGATGTCGGGCCGGATCTGCGGCACGGTATTGCCACAACGCGGACACGGTTCAAATTCTATCCCTTTGCAGGTATCACCGGTTCGGTAGCGCACTACCACGGAGCCTCGCCAACCTAAAGAGGTGAACACGAGCTCTCCTGATTCACCTTCTTTGACTCGATTTCCATCTTTATCAATTACTTCGAAGTACTCCAAATCCGGGTACAAGTGGTAGCCAGAATCCTCCGCGCACTGGATCCAGGCGGTTTTACCTTCAGTCATCGCATAGGTGGCATAAATCTTTGGATCGGTCGCGCCCATCTTCACCAGCAGTTCGCGTACCTTGTCCCGCAATCCCTGGCTGACACGCTCGCCGCCAAAGACAACGTGCTTCACCTGTGAGAAATCCCGATTTTGCTCGGCCGCGGCGCGCAGCACATGATAGCAATATCCGGGGATGAAGGTTAGCAAACCGGCTTTCAGCCGCTCAATCGCGTCGATGATCTTCTGAGTGCCCATTACTTTACCGCCGCCGGTCTGCAAGGAAGTCATACCAAGTTTTACCAAAGCGTTATACGCCAACCAGAAGGCGAGATGCGGCGAATAGGGGAAACCATTGACCGCCAGCAAGTCTCTGGACACCTTAATCACGTTAAACATCCGTTCACCACTCTCTTTCAAAAGTTCCACATCGCGTTCCGAGTACGCGAACGGGGTGGGCAGAGCTGTCCGGCCCGTGGTGAAGTGCATGTGCACCGGTTTGAATTCCCGTTCCAGTTGCCGTTTGACGTCCTGGTGGGTGAGCTTGCCCCAGAGTATCTTGGCCAGCTGCGATTTCGGCGCATGGCGCTTGATCAGTTCTTCATCGGGCTGAAGAATGAATTTCCGCGGTCTGGCGCGATCTTCTTCCGTCGGCGCAATATCATTCTTGCTGGTAAACGGGATCCTTTGCAGGTCTTCGAGGGTTTGAATATCCGAAAACTCTATTTTTTCTTTATGAAACATCTCCCGGTAATATGGGCTGTACGGAAGCAAGTGACGGACAAATTTTCGCAGGTTCGAGTTTTGCAAAGCGCGCAGCTCATCGGCTGGCATCCGCGAAAGTTTATTCCATGGAGTTGGCATGCGTGTGAGTAGAGGAAATAAATGTTTTGCCGGAGAGTTGGCCAATTTCCCGCATAATCCCGTCCGTGACTTGGCGCAGAAGAGTGTCGTCAATTGCGCGCCCGTAGGCATCAGGAAATTGCATTGGGCGGCCGAAAGTAATTCGCACCTGGCCTTGATTCAAGAATAGCAGCTTCAAGGACTCATGGAAAGTGCCGCTTGACGGGCCGCGAACGCCAACTGGAATGACCGGGCATCGACTTTGAAGCGCGATCCGAGCAGCGCCGGTTTTACCAGGCAGTAATTTCGAGGAAGTGTTCCGCCTGCCCTCCGGGAATATACAGACCGATTCACCCGCTTTTAATTTTTTCACCGCTATATCAATCACTTGAGATTTCGCGTCGCGGTTTATGGCAATAGTCGTCCCTCCCACCAGCCAGTAATACGCCTTGCGTACGGAAATAAACCAGATTTTTCTCCTGGCCCGATCAGTCGCCGGCAGCAGCATATATATGCCATCCAGAAAATCAATGTGGTTGGCGGCAAAAACACAGGCTTGGTCGCGAGGCACGTGATGCAAGCCGTCGATTGTCGCCGTGTGATTTTTTACTGCCCGTCCCGCTAAAAAACGGACTATCGGATAGAGCTTCATTCCGCGTAAGGATAGCTCTTATGGCAAAGCCTGCCTACGGCAATCATCACTTCCTTCGTCATCTGTTCAAGTTCGTTTTTCGTCACCCCTTCAAGCGACCGCTTCGGATAGTGAATAGGCTCACCAAAACGCACGCCCAACATAGTGTCAGTAAGAAAAAACGTACGCAAAGCCTGACCGGTAGTGATAGTTGGGGGTGAAATAATCCCCGTCGGCACTATCGGCGCTCCAGTAAGACAGGCGAGGCGAACGGCCCCGGTCTTGGCGGGCCGCAGTTTTTGGCTGTCGAAATTTCTATGCCCCTCGGGAAATATGCCGACACAGTTACCCTGGTTAATTTTTTCAGCCGAAATCTCCAGCACCTTCGCCTTGTTCCCATCGTGCGGAACAGGAATCATGCCGAGCCAGCGGATGCCGATAAGGGGGCCGAAGAACCTGGTAATTTTGGCGTGAGTCAACCAATACGATTTCTGACCGAAGCGTGTCGCCAGACTAGCACCGATCATTGGCGCGTCAAGATAGCTGTTATGATTGGCAACGATAATGAAAGGCGGTCGCGGCAACTGCTCAATACCCTCGACGCGGATACGCCGGAGCAAGAGCGGGAATAGAGTTCGACGAAGCACTGGATAAGCCATAGCTTCCGGTGGACGGTAGCGACCGTCTGATGTTAAGCAATAAGTGACACAATAAGGAGAGCAACAATATTGAGGATTTTTATCATCGGATTGATTGCCGGCCCGGCTGTATCTTTATAGGGGTCGCCAACCGTGTCGCCAGTGACAGCCGCCTGATGAGCCAGGGAGCCTTTGCCGCCATGATGGCCTTCCTCAATATATTTTTTCGCGTTATCCCAAGCGGCCCCGCCCGTCGTCATGGAGATGGCAACGAAAATACCAGTAACGATACTACCGACCAGCACGCCACCGAGCGCCACCGGCCCCAGCAAAAATCCAACCAGGATAGGCACGATAACCGGAATGAGAGCCGGCACGATCATTTCCTTAATAGCTGACTTGGTAACGATATCAACCGCTCGCGAGTAGTCTGCCTCTGCTTTTCCTTCCATCAAGCCTGTTATTTCTTTAAACTGGCGACGCACTTCGGTTACCACCGCGCTGGCCGCCCGTCCCACCGCTTCCATCGACAGCGCGCCGAAGAAGTAGGGCAACAAGCCACCAATGAAGAGACCGACCAAAACGTTCGGATCCGAGAGCAGGAATTCATAGCTTGTTTCGGCCGTATCCAGCTCCTGGATATATGAAGCAAAAAGCACCAAGGCGGCCAAACCAGCCGAACCGATCGCGTAGCCTTTGGTCACGGCTTTGGTGGTATTTCCAACAGCGTCCAATTCGTCTGTCACTTCGCGGACTTCCGGTGGCAGTTCTGCCATCTCGGCAATACCGCCGGCATTATCCGTGATCGGACCATAGGCGTCGATTGCTACCACAATCCCTGTGAGGGAAAGCATGGAGACCACCGCCAACGCCACGCCATAAATACCGGCCAATGAATATGAAACAAGAATTCCGGCCACAATGACCAATACCGGCCAAGCGGTTGATTTCATGGAAACTGCCAAACCGCTGATAATGTTCGTGCCGTGTCCGGTTTCCGACGCTTTGGCAATCTGGCGGACCGGCGGATATTTGCTGGAAGTGTAGTACTCGGTAATCATCACGATCGCCGCGGTCACGACAATTCCGATCAGCGTCGAGAAATAAATTTCCCAAACGGAATACTCTCCCAGATCGCTCATCAGCCAGGAAGTAACGGGGTAGAAAGCGGCGGCTGCCAAAATAGCGCTGGCCGCCAGCCCTTTGTACATCGCCGTCATTATGCCTTTGCCTTTGCCCAATCTTACGAAAAATGTTCCGATGATCGAGGCAATGATAGAAACAGCGCCCAATGCCAACGGGTAGACCAGCGTGTTTTCGAAATTAGGAAACAAAAGCGATCCCAGCAGCATCGTCGCCACCACCGTCACGGCGTAGGTCTCATACAAATCAGCGGCCATGCCGGCGCAATCGCCGACATTATCGCCGACATTGTCCGCAATCACGGCGGGATTTCGCGGATCGTCTTCCGGAATTCCCGCTTCAACTTTACCAACCAGGTCAGCTCCAACGTCTGCGGCTTTGGTATAGATACCTCCGCCCAGGCGGGCAAAGACGGAAATCAGACTGCCGCCAAAACCCAAACCTACCAACGCGTTGATATCTTTGGTCAGGGCATAGAATCCAGCCACACCCAAGAGGGCTAGTCCAACTACCAGCATACCAGTGACTGATCCGCCATTGAAAGCGACCTTGAGAGCCGCCCCCATTCCCACTTTAGCTTGTTCGGCCGTGCGGATATTAGCGCGCACTGAAACATTCATACCAATATATCCAGCAACCGCCGATAATACGGCGCCGACCACAAATCCGGCCGCTGTTTTAACATCGATAAAGACCCAAAGCAAAATAAACACGACCACGGCAATGGCCGCGACCGCTTTCGTTTGTCTATTAAGATACGCTTTAGCGCCGCTTTGGATGGCTGCCGCGATTTTTTGCATGCGTTCGTTACCTGTTGGTACGCGCAGGATTTGTCGAATTAACAACAACCCGTACAGTATCGCCGCGGCGCTGGCGGCCAATGCAAACCATAGTACACTGCTCATGGAAACGTGGTTTAATTCTTAACTCGCGTCCGGCTTCTTTTCGGCCGCGTCTTCTATCTTGGGTTCCTCCTGGTCCGAATCGTTTTCTTTCGGTTGCGAATCTTCTTTTACTTCAATCTCAGCTTTCTGTTCTTTTTTGCCGTCTGAATCAACATCGACGCCTGTCTGCTCTTCTTCCTTAGCCTCGGCTTTTTCGTCTTTTGCCTTTTGCGGTTTCCTTCTAGCAGGTTCGGGCTCGCCCTCCTTCACGACGTCAATTCTCCAGCCCGTCAGCTTGGCGGCCAGGCGCACGTTTTGACCGCCCCGGCCGATCGCTAGCGACAGCTGATCTTCTTTCACTTCAGCCAGTGCCGCTTTTTCCTCTTCTTTAATCATGACGCTTAATACCTTCGCTGGAGCCAGCGCGTTGATGATAAATTTCACCGGATCGTCTTCATGCTCCACGATATCAATCTTCTCGCCGCCAAGTTCGGAAATGACGGTCTGGACTCGCGTGCCTCTCTGCCCGACGCAGGAGCCAACCGGGTCGATATTGGGTTCGCTCGACGCCACGGCGATCTTGGCCCGAGAACCGGCCTCTCGGGCAACTGCCTTAATCTCGACAGCACCCGAGGCAATCTCGGGAACCTCAAATTCAAATAATTTCTTGACTACCTCAGGATGCGAGCGGGACACAACAATCTCCGGACCTTTGGAGGCTTGATTGATGGTCACCAAGAAAAACTTCAACCGCAGGCCGATGTGATAGTTCTCAGAGTCAACTTGCTCCGAAGGCGGCATGATGGCCGTGGCGTCACCCAAATCCACGAAAATAAGACGTCCTTCAATCCGCTGGATCGTGCCGTTGATGATCTGTCCTTCCTTCTCTTTATAGCGTTCGAAAATAGTTTCGCGCTCAGCTTCGCGCAAACGTTGAATGATAACCTGCTTGGCCGTTTGCGCAGCCATCCGGCCATAGGCTGCCGGCGGAAAAAGTTCCGCGCGGATTTCATCGCCGAATTTCGCTTCCTTGTTTTTTTCCTGGGCGGCTTTGAGTGTGATCATCGAACGCGGATCGTAGATCAGCACATCTTCTTCCTCGTCAGTTTCCGCGTCAGCTTTTTTATCCTCAATCTTCTCGGCCGCTTTCTTTCCCTCAGTGTGTTCGCTTTCACGGGCTTCACGACGAGCCTGGCGCTCCTCTTCTTGCCGCTCTATTTCTTCATCGGAAATATCCACGACAGTCTTCACGTCAAAAACGCGGCTGATGGCCGTCTCCGGATCGAATTCCACCACGATATTCTGATCCTTTTCACCAAAATCCTTGCGGTACGCAACCGCCAAAGCCGCTTCGATTGTCTTGATAACCGACTCTTTCGGGATATTTTTTTCCTCGCAAATTTGGTCAATTGCCTGGGATATTGGTGAGCTCATGGATGGGTGATTGGAAAATAAGTTAATTGGCTACTGGCGCGGCGATTTGATGTCGTCGTTTGGGTAACAAAAAAACTAGTCTACTCAACTAGTTACATGACTAGTATATACCAAGGAAGCTATTTTTTGCAAGACCTGGCCACTGATACCATTTGGTCAAAGCTTTCGATTTGACTGGATACTGCCTACCCTGAATCGACTTTCAAACTACGCCCGATCACACTGGGTGAGCGAAGAAATCAATCCTGAATTGCGAGAGTTGTTTGCGCCCTTTATCGCTCGATACAATGTTCAAACTCAAACGTAAAATTCCAGCAATGCCGGACCTGGCAATTCTTTATACTCAAAAAGCTGGCGGGTTGCTACCGCCAGCTATTGTCTGAGAATGATATTACTTTAAATCAGGCGGAGGCGGCGGGAAGAGCTCATCGGGCTGTCGAGTCGATGAAGAACCGGATTTGTCATTATCTTCTGACTTATCTCCTCGTGAACGGCGGACAAGATTGTCGATAATGACGATCAGCACTACCGCTAACACCATCAAACCGACAACCAGGGGCCAGTTGCCCGACTCGTCATCGTCGGTTGAAGCCGCGGCTTCATCAGCGCCCTCATTCGTATTCTCATCAGTTGATTCGCTGTCGCCATCTTCATTATTCTCTTCAGTCCCGTCGTCGTTATTTTCATTCATGGACTCGTCTGAAGTATCTCCTTCGATGGACTGGCCATTAGAATCGTCAACAGTTTCGTCAAGCTCTTCCGTTGTTACATCGTCCGTCTCATCATTGGTGGCAGTTTCCTCACCCTTCACTACGGGCTCGGTTGGATCAGGCTCAACATCGGGAACAGCGAACTCAACTATGCCGGACATGACGCTTTGTTTGCCATCAGGATCGATCGCCACAGCGCCATAGGTATGACGTCCCGGAGTCAAGTCATAGAGTGTGCGGTAGGCGAAATTGGCCACACCCGACTCGTGGTTTTTGACTGTGAACTGCCCGTTAAATCTGCTATCGATAAAAATTTGCACCAACGAATCATTGACTGCCACACCAACCAGCCAAGGACGCTGCTTCGTAGTCGTTGGATTCACTACGGTATCAAATACCACTGGCGCCGGCATTGGCTGTTCCACGCTAAAGCGCAATACATCAGACCGGCTACTATCTTTTCCGTTGGGATTTTCCGCGATGGTGTACGCGGTGTGTGACCCCGGTTTCAGATGCAAGAACGGTTCGTAAGCAAAATTCCCGACACCAGACTCGTCATTTGTCACCATCAGCTGTCCGTTGAAGGTTCCATCAATAAACACTTTGACCAAAGAGCCGTTGAGAGCCAGGCCGGTAATCACCGGCTTGCTTACCGCTACCGAAGTTCCGTCAGCTGGAGCCAGCATCGTGGGCGCTGGATAAACAGGCTCTTCGTCCCCTTCAACCGCCACCGTCAATACCGGCGTCATCGCCAGACTGACCGCTACAAAAAAAACCAAGGCTCTGGCGATACTTGGTCGATAATCCCTCCGAAACGCTTCGAGAAAATTTACTCGAATCATGTGTCCTGTTTCTGTTAATAATATCCGCTTTCACCCCTCCACAATGCGTTGGTTTACCATCTTACAGGGTAGGTCGTTTGACCGTCAAGCGATGATTCGGGCATGGTAATGGCCACGTTCGGTAACCAGTCTAAGCTGCCGAAGCATGCCTGTGGATGAAATGCCAGTCCAATAATATCTACCTGCCAGTGCGTAAATTTAGGATGTTTTCGGATCCATTCTTGGCCGAATGATGCTAACCTTAGCAGTTTTCTATGATAGATAGCCTCCAAAGGCGGCCCGTATTTTTTTGAAGAACGCGTTTTCACTTCTACGATAATCACAGTTTTTCCACTGCCACAAAGCAAGTCAGCCTCATTTCTTCCACAGCGAATATTTCGGCCAATAATCGTGTATCCCGCTGCGCGATACCAGACTTCAGCCAGCCTTTCACCGTGATTTCCTAATGCTTTTTTGGACGCAAACATGGCGCAGTGCTTCTTTCCCCTGCCGCCTTTGTTATCTACTAAATTTTACCCTCCCGTAGACGGATTGACAAACACGAAGCCATAGTGAAACGGACCAGCCTCAAACGCTTCCAGTTGTTCAAATCCGAGATCCTTGGCCATTGCCTGAATTCGCTCTGGAGGGATACGATCTTTTTCGAGCGGGCCGAAAGGCGCCCCATGCGGCTTCCAGTCCACGACCAGCAGCATGGCTTCGCGCTTCATCATCCGCTTTGTTTCTTGAAAAATTTCTTTTTGCTTTTTTGACTGGAACAACATGTTTATCAGCAGCGCGCGATCAAGCGAGGCGGTGGCGATTTTCGTGGCCTGATATATTTCTAAATTCGACCAGACAGTCCGCACATTATTAATGCCTTGCATCCTGGCTTTGCTGATGACGCTGGCCAGAACCGACTTCAAAATATCAACCGCGTACACTACTCCCTTGTCGCCAACTTTCTTAGCTGATTGTAAAGTGAAGATGCCGCTGCCGCCGCAACCTAAATCAGCCACTGTCATGCCAAATGAGACGTTGGCTTTCTGAATAAGTTTTTGGGCGTCAAGGAGTTCGTTTCCTCCGGGAATACGGTCCACCATGGTAGCTACATTATACCATGTTATTGCCGCCCTGACAACGTTGACGACAAAGCGAGTCGTATGGGCTGGAAACTTTTTCGATGGATCTCGCAGACGCCAAATTTCTTTATCGCTCGCGAATGAAATTCCGTGCCATAGCCTTTATGCCGTGCGAATCCGTAATCGGGAAAGGTCTGCCCCGCTTGCGACAACAAGTAATCCCGAGTCACTTTTGCCATCACCGACGCGGCGGCAATCGACCGCACTTTCGCGTCACCGTCAATAATGGAAATTGTTGGCAAAACATGCCCCAGCTTAAGAGCGTCAATGAGCAACGCCTCCGGCCGAATTGCCAAACGACCCACCGCCCTGTTCATCGCCAGCGTATTGGCGTACTGGATGCCGAAGGCGTCGATGGTCTCCACGTCAACCACACCCACCGCCCAGGCGAGCGCGCGTTTGGCAATGAAGCAGTACATTCGTTCGCGTTGAATCGCGCTCAATAATTTAGAATCTCGCAGGCCTGGCAAAACGAACTCCGACGGCAA
>JAUYLJ010000031.1 GCA_030699685.1 bacterium
TCAGTCACGATGAGATGCTTGAGTGGGAGAAGCGCGTTCGCAAACTGTTGCCGGATCACGCGCGCCTGGAGTATTACGCCGAGGTCAAAATGGACGGTCTGGCCGTGGCTCTGGTGTATCGTCAGGGGATGCTGGTCGTCGGAGCCACCCGCGGAAACGGGATAATCGGCGAAAATGTAACGCAGAATCTCAGAACCATTGAGTCGATACCTTTGCGGTTGTCACTTGACCGATTGCCGAAGAAGTACTCCCTTCTGTCGAATAAAGAGATAGAGATTCGCGGGGAAGTGTTTATGCGCCGTGACGTGTTCGAGACGCTGAACGTCCAGCAGAAAAAACGCGGTCAAGCGCTTTTTGCCAATCCACGCAATGCCGCGGCTGGTTCTATCCGCCAGCTCAATCCAAAGATTACCGCCGCTCGATCGCTGGATTTTTTCGCCTATGACTTGGTGACCGACCTGGGACAAAGGACGCACGAAGAGAGCCACGCGATAGCCCAGGCGCTGGGGTTCAAGAGTAACCCGAAGAACAAAGATTGCTCCACTTTGACCGAAGTGAAAAAATACTACGAACACGTGGCCAAGCTACGAGACCGGCTGCCATACCAACTGGACGGCATCGTGGTGAACGTGAACGACATCCAAACGTACCGCCGCCTGGGAGTGGTGGGCAAGGCTCCTCGCGGGTCCATCGCCTATAAATACCCGGCCGAACAGGCGACCACCATTGTCGAGGACATACAAGTGCAGGTTGGGAGGACGGGAACGCTTACGCCAGTCGCTCATCTCAAGCCCGTTCAAGTGGCGGGTACGACTGTTTCACGAGCCACATTGCATAATGAAGACGAAATCGCCCGGCTTGACGTTCGGATAGGTGATACGGTCATTATCCAAAAGGCCGGAGATATTATTCCTGACATTATTCAAGTGCTGCCGAAATTACGCACTGGTAAAGAGCGAAACTTCGTTTTTCCTTCACAATGTCCCGTTTGCGGATCAAAAGTAGAGCGCCGATCCGGTGAAGCAGCGCACTATTGCACCAACCAGAATTGTTTCGCGCAAACCAGGGAAAAGCTCTATCACTTCGTCTCGAAAACCGCTTTTGATATCGACGGCTTGGGTCCGAAAATTATCGACCAGCTCTATGAACACGAACTGATCCGCGACGCGGCTGATTTGTTTACGCTGACAGAGGGCGATGTGGAGCCTCTCGAGGGCTTTGCCGAGGTAGCGGCAAAAAACCTGGTGACGGGGATTCGCCGCAGCCGATCGATTTCGTTGGCCAGGTTTGTCTACGCGTTGGGCATACGACACGTCGGTGAAGAGACTGCCAATGATCTGGCGGTTGAGTTTGGCTCGATTGGGGCCTTGCGCTCAGCTGATGCCGAGAGGCTTGAAAAAATCTCAGACGTGGGTATCGTGGTCGCGAAGAGCGTTGAGGAATATTTTCGTGAGTCGGCCAACAAGAAACTAATCGATACGCTTCTAGCCAATGGAGTGAAGATTATCAATCCGCCTAAACGTCAGAATAAACTTGGCGGCGCGACTTTCGTGTTGACCGGCACGCTGGAAAATTTGACCAGGGACGAGGCGAAAGAACGCATCCGTCTGGCCGGCGGCGATGTATCGGGGTCCGTCAGCGCTAAAACCGATTATGTCGTGGCCGGTGACTCGCCAGGTTCAAAACTTGATACCGCTAAGAAGCTTGGAGTCAAAGTGATTTCCGAGAAAGAATTGCTGGGTATGATTGAGAAATGACGTTGCTTTTATTGTCCTTCGTCCCAAAAAGTGATACGCTCAACCACGATGGTTAAACTTACAAAGGAAAACGTGAAAGACATCGCTGTGCTGGCTCGGCTTCAGCTCACTGAGGAGGAAGTTGAGCGTTTTCAGAAGCAATTGTCTTCAATATTGAAATACGTCGAGCAGCTGGATAGCGTCGACACCAATGGGATTGAGGCTACCGCTCATGCCACGGGTCAAGCCAATGTTTCACGCAATGACCTTGTTCGCCAGGCAAACAACCAGGAGATGATTTTGAGTGAAGTGCCAGATCGCGAGGGATCCAGCATCCGTGTAAAGAAGGTGTTTAACCATGAGCCTTGATTTGAACGAACTGACAATTGCCGAAGCCGGGTCTGGATTGAGGGAAAAACGGTTTTCCTCCCGCGAGCTGGTTGAAGCGGCGCTGAAACGCGCGGAAGAGGACAACCCTCGTTTGAATTCTTTTATTACGATTACCCGCCAGGAAGCGCTGAAACGGGCTGAGCGCATCGACGACGCGATTGCCAGGAAAGACGGAGTTGGATCACTGGCGGGAATTCCGATGGCGGTCAAAGACATACTGTGCACCGAAGCGATCCGGACGACCGCCGCTTCCAAGATTCTGGAAAACTACAAACCGCCATATACGGCGACTGCCGTCCGCTTACTTGAAGAAGAAGGGGCGGTGGCGATAGGGAAAACGAATTGCGACGAATTCGCCATGGGTTCTTCTGGAGAAAACTCTGCCTATGGTCCGACTAAGAATCCCTGGGATCTTGAGCGGGTACCAGGAGGATCGTCATCGGGTTCGGCGGCGGCCGTGGCCAGTGGCGCCGGGTTGTTCGCTCTCGGGACCGATACGGGAGGTTCTGTCCGCCAGCCCGCCAGCTTCAGCGGCGTGGTGGGACTGAAACCAACCTACGGGCGATTATCCCGTTATGGCGTGATTGCCTTGGCGTCGTCGTTGGATCAAGTGGGTATTTTCACCAGAACTGTTGAGGATTGCGCGGAAGTGCTGTTTCGTGTTGCCAGGCCAGATCCAAAAGATTCGACGACGGTCAAGAAAAACACTCCCAATTTTCCCGAAGAGCTGAAAGAGAAACTGGAGCCGCTCACCATCGGTTTGCCAAAAGAATATTTTGTCGACGGGGTGGACAAAGAAATCCGTCGCTTGATCGAAAACGCGGTTGAGCGTTTAGGCAAAGAGGGCCATCGTTTTGTGGAGGTAAGCTTGCCTCACACTGATCGAGCATTGCCTGTGTACTATATCATTCTGCCGGCCGAAGCATCATCGAACTTAGCCCGGTTTGACGGCGTCCGGTATGGGTATTCGGCTGCTGAAGCGGCTGATTTACCATCGCTTTACACATTGACGAGGGAGAAAGGTTTCGGCTCCGAAGTGAAGCGACGTATCATGCTGGGAACCTACGTTCTTTCCGCCGGCTACATTGATCAGTATTACGGTAAAGCACAGAAAGTCCGAACCATCATCATTCAGGAATTTGACCAAGTTTTTCAGAAAGTTGACTGTTTGCTTACTCCCACGGCGCCAAGCGCGGCTTTCGCGTTAGGCGAGAAATCACTGGACCCGCTGGCGATGTATCTTTCGGACATTTTTACCGTTACCGCCAACATCGCCGGTCTCCCGGCCATCTCAATTCCAGCCGGGTTTACCCGGTCGAATCTGCCGGTTGGCATGCAGCTGATAGGTCCGCATTTCAGTGAATCCTTGCTACTACGACTGGCCTACCTGTATCAATCCATGACCGACTGGCACGCGAAAAGGCCACCACGATAGATTGCGTTGCTTCTAAAAACGTGGTATACTTTTAATGTGTCGCGTTCTAGAACAACTTTAGACTTGATCATCAAACCATAATGCCGAACAGCGCAAAAATCCTTCTGATTGAAGACGAAAAAATGCTCTCTTCCATGTACTCGACGAAATTCACCAAAGAGGGCTACAATCTAGTCGCCGCTTACGATGGAGAAGAGGGCCTGGCTAAAGCTAAAACTGAGAAGCCCGATTTGATTTTACTGGATATTATTATGCCGAAGCTGGACGGCTTTGTGGTGCTGAAAGCACTGAAGGAAGATTCCTCACTCAAAGACATTCCTGTCATTCTGCTGACTAATCTCGGGCAGGATGAAGATATTAAGAAAGGCAAAGAGCTCGGAGCTAACGATTACTTTATCAAAGCGAATCACACGCCGGCCGAAGTAGTTGAAAAAGCGCGAGCCGTATTGGAGAAAAAATAGCATGGCACACACACCTCTCGAAAAGGAGCGGACGGTAGTTTTAATTAAACCTGATGGTGTTCAGCGCGCGCTGGTGGGTAATATTTTAGGTCGGTTTGAAAGAATCGGCCTCAAGATTATTGCCATGAAGATGGTCTGGGTTGATAAGAGCATGGTAGCAAAACATTATCCTGACGATAGAACTGAGTTGCTCAGGGGTATCGGGGAAAAAACCTTGACCACGTATGAAAAATATGGGAAGGATGTCAAAGAAGAATTAGGGACGATGGATCCGCTCGAGATCGGCCGCATGGTCAACCAGTGGAACATGGAGTTCTTGAGCTCGGGGCCAGTCGTCGCCATCCTTTTGGAAGGCTTGCACGCGATCGACAATGTCCGGATGATCGCCGGCAACACCCTGCCCACCTTTGCCGAACCAGGTACGGTCCGCGGCGATTTTTCGGTTGATTCGCCGGCTTTGGCCAACGCGAAAAAACGCGCTGTCCGTAATCTCATGCACGCGTCTGGCAATTCCGAAGAAGCCAAATACGAAGAACAGCTTTGGTTCAAGGAAGAGGAGATTTACGAGTATAAGCGGGCGGACACGGACGTGATGTTCGGCTAGCTGCAGCCGTTGCCCAGACATTCAGGCATGGTATACTGAGATGGCTTCTTTTTCGCTATTCGCAAATTACAAGAAACAACCATAACCATGGGGTATGGCAGGTGGAAAAATATCGGGGTGTGGCCTAGTGGATTAAGGCGCTTGCATGGGGTGCAAGAGATCGGGAGTTCGAATCTCCCCACCCCGACCATCTATGAACCAGTTTTGAAAATTAGACCCGGCTCTTCGTCAATGTTTTCAGGCAGGTCGTGCAAAGCATCTTGCGTTGACCATTGATGGTCCGACTTTGCAAGTTGACAAAAATGCGCCGTTTCGTAGCAATATTTGAGTGACTGCGGGAGACTGAAGACTGAGTGCCTCGTCCGCAATTATCGCAAACTCGAGCCATAGTGTTCAATATCGTTGATTAAATTCTGACTCACTATATCACAGCCGTAAAAACAAATCCAGCTCATGCTAATTGAACTTCTCTTTTCTAACCCAGCGTTTTTTGTCACCTGGCTGGTGGCCATCACCATTGGAATTACGGTTCACGAATATTTTCACGCTTTGGCAGCCACATTACAGGGAGATGCTACGGCCGAGGAGCAGGGGAGATTGACCCTCAATCCCTTGGCTCATCTTGATCCCTTAGGCACGCTGATGCTGGTGCTGATCGGTTTCGGATACGGCCGGCCAGTGCCTTTCAATCCCTATAATCTGCGAAACAAGCGTTTCGGGCCGGCCATCGTTGGCATTGCTGGACCGGTGGCCAATTTACTGATGATAGTGGTATTTGGGCTTGTGTTGAGAGGATTTGCTTCTGCCGGCTGGTCAACGGAGAACCTTTTTATCGTTTTGCTGGTCAATCTGGTTCAGATTAACGTCATACTGCTCATTTTTAACCTGATACCAATTCCGCCGCTCGACGGATCAAAAGTGATGTTCGCCTTACTGCCCGCGTCCATGGAAAATATCAGAACCGTGCTGGAACAGTACGGACCATGGATTTTGCTGGGAATTTTGATTTTTGGACAGGGAATTTTCAGGCCATTATTCAACTTTTTTCTCGATTCCGTGTTTCAGGCGCTTTTCTGAATTGACTGAATTGACAAGCGGTGGTACATTATGATAGAAATTTTTCATTGAATATTACTCGAAACTGAATGCCCACAGTCAATCAGCTAGTCCGGAAAGGACGCTCTACAAGTAAGAAAAAGTCAAAAACGCCGGCCCTGGGGCTGGTATTAAATGCGTTGAAACGTCAGCGCCGAAAATTGCCGAAAGGCAGTCCGTTTAAGAGAGGTGTCTGCGTCAAAGTGACCACTACCACTCCGAAGAAGCCGAATTCGGCCTTGCGTAAAATAGCCCGCGTCAAACTTTCCAACGGAATTGAGGTGACTGCGTATATTCCTGGAGTGGGCCACAATCTTCAAGAGCACTCCATCGTGCTGTTACGCGGCGGCCGCGTGGCGGATCTTCCCGGTGTCCGATATCATATCGTGCGAGGCGTGTATGATACGGCCGGGGTTGATGGACGCAAACAGAGCCGCAGTCTCTACGGATCCAAGAAAGAGAAGGCCAGCACCAAGTAATTTTATTGAACACGAAAGTATCATATGCGCGGAAAAAGAGCAGCCAAGAGAACGGTACATCCTGATCCGAAGTTTCAGAATCAAACCGTAGGCAAATTTGTCAATTATATCATGAAGCGCGGCAAGAAATCTGTCGCTCAAAGTGTTGTGTATGACATGTTTGACCGTATTTCCGAAAAAACCAAGCAGGACGCCTTGGAAATTTTTGACCAGGCGCTAAAGAACGTTTCTCCGACTCTCGAAGTGAAGTCGCGTCGGATCGGAGGGGCGAATTATCAGATCCCAGTTGAAGTTCGCGGTGATCGTAAGATGACCTTGGCGATGCGTTGGATAATTGCCGCGGCGAAGTCAAAATCGGGACAACCGATGGCAACTCGTCTGGCTGACGAGATTGTTTCCGCTTCAGAAAATTTGGGTGAAGCCATCAAGAAGAAAGAAGACGTTCATCGGATGGCGGAAGCGAATCGCGCCTTTGCCCACTTTGCCTAGCATGTCCAGTCCTGACAACAGAGCAAAACGGAATACAAGGTACCTTATCGGGGGAGCTGCCGCCGTCGTTGTCGTCGTCGGGATCTCCGTAGCGCTGTTGCTGAGGGACGGTTCAGAAAACGCCGCGAATGAATTTGTCGAAAGCACGCGACACCTGTCGGGCCTGAATGAAATGCTGGTGTCCAGAATTGCCGAAAGCGAAACAGTGGCTCAAAGCTGGCGCGAGGACGCGTACCTGACCGCGGTAGATATTTACTTTGATGATGATCTCACTGTTTCCGATCAGTATTCTCCCATCGCGTATTTTGCCTCATTTGAGGACGAATTCAACAACGATTTCTACGTCGAGATCAATCCGGATCTGAACGGATTGGGAGAAAGCGGCGAAGAAATTAGAGCCGAAGAATATGTGGGAGTGGAGATTGCCGAATTAACCAATGATGAATGGGAAATAGGCTTTGACGCGGCGCTGGCAATCGGCGAAGAAGCGGCCGGTGCCGAATTTCGCTCCAACCACTCCAAACTCGATATTATCATGGAAATCACTCGTAATAACTCTACTGGACTGGAATGGACGCTGTTTTACGGAGGGGAGAACTCCGGCGGAACCTATGAACTCACGAGAATATTTATTGACCCGTCGAACGGAAACGTTAAAGCCGTCCGGACGAACTAACGCTTAATTCAAGGAGATAACTGCGTGGCGAGAGAATATAGTTTAGAAAAAACCCGAAACATCGGTATTATCGCTCATATCGACGCTGGTAAGACGACCGTGACTGAGCGCATCCTTTTTTATACCGGCAAAAAGCATAAAATCGGAGAGGTTCATGAAGGTGAAGCGGAGATGGACTGGATGGAACAAGAGCGCGAGCGCGGCATTACTATCACCTCGGCGGCCACAACGTGTTTTTGGAAGGATCACCGCGTCAACATTATCGACACTCCCGGCCATATTGATTTTACAGTGGAAGTACAACGCTCCCTGCGCGTCCTTGATGGCGGTGTAGTAGTGTTTGACGGGGTTGCCGGCGTGGAACCTCAGTCGGAAACCGTCTGGCATCAAGCTGAAAAATTTCACGTTCCGTTAATCGCTTTTGTCAATAAGCTTGATAGAACAGGCGCGGATTTTTACAAGGACCTAGCGTCGATTCACGAAAGACTGACCCCCAACGCGCATCCGGTGCAGCTGCCAATCGGCACTGAAGAAAATTTCAAAGGCATCGTCGACCTTTTCACGCGCCAAGCCCGTATCTACAAAGACGACATGGGTAAGGAGTGGGAAGACACTGACGTCCCTGAGGACATGAAGGATGTGGTCGAAGAGTACCGCACAAAGCTTGTTGAAGCGATTGCGGAGCATGATGACGCGCTACTCAACAAATTGCTTGAAAATCAAGAAATTCCGGTTGAGGATCTGCAGCGCGTACTGCGCCAGGCGGTGATCAACAACAAAATCGTGCCCGTGTTGTGCGGCTCCGCTTTGAAAAACAAGGGTGTCCAATTTCTTCTTGATTCAGTTAATGAATATTTACCATCCCCGCTTGATGTCCCTCCGGTCATTGGCCATAATCCGAAGAACGGGGAAGAAATCCAGAGAAAAGCTGACGACGCGTTGCCCCTAAGCGCGCTGGCGTTTAAAATCGCCAGCGATCCCTACGTCGGAAAACTGTGCTTCTTCAGGGTATACTCCGGCGCGCTGCAGACCGGTTCCTATGTGTTAAATACCGCGACAGGGGACAAAGAGCGCATTGGGCGCATTGTCAGATTGCATGCCAATCATCGGGAGGAAGTGAATGAAGTCTACTCCGGTGATATTGCCGCCGCGGTCGGTTTGAAGCAGACGAGTACCGGCCACACATTATGCGATCCGGACAACCCTATTGTACTTGAGTCAATAACTTTCCCTGATCCGGTGATCAGTATTGCTATTGAACCAAAGACCAAAGCCGACCAGGAAAAGATGGGCATGGCCTTGGCTCGTTTGGTCGAAGAAGATCCTACCTTGCGCGTGAGGTCTGATGAAGAAACCAACCAGACGATCCTATCGGGAATGGGAGAGTTGCACCTGGAAATCATCATTGACCGGATGAAAAGGGAATTCAACGTCGAAGCGAATACCGGTAGCCCGCAGGTGGCATACCGCGAGACCTTGACGGCCACTGCCGAAGGGGAGGGGAAGTACATCCGTCAATCGGGTGGCCGGGGCCAGTATGGGCACTGCCAGATAAAAGTGGAGCCGCTGGAAAAGGGCGGGGGATTCGAATTCGTTGACGAAGTTAAGGGCGGTAACATCCCGAAAGAATTCATCGCGCCGATAGAAAAAGGAGTCAAAGAATCCCTGGATAATGGCGTGGTTGCGGGCTATCCCATGGTTGACATTAAAGCCACCGTTTTTGACGGAAGCTATCATGACGTCGACTCTTCCGAAGCGGCGTTTAAAATCGCCGGATCAATGGCTTTCCAAGACGCGAGCAAGAAGGCAAAACCAATCATCCTGGAACCAATGATGAGCGTGGAAGTGATCATGCCCGAGGAATTTATGGGCGATGTTATTGGAGATTTGAACTCAAAGAGAGGCCAGATACAAGAAATGAGTGATCGAGGAACTATGAAGGTCGTTGAAGCGTTTGTTCCGCTGGCCGAAATGTTCGGTTATGCCACTCAGCTTCGCTCTATGACCCAGGGCAGAGGTAGCTACACAATGGAATTCAAAGAGTACACCGCGGTGCCGAATAATGTAACTGAAAAACTGAAAGAAGGTAATTCTGCCGGCACGACAAAAAGAATAACTTCGTAAATTATACTTTTTACATCAAACATGAATACAAAAGGCATGAGTCAAATTGCTGGTGTTATCCTCCTCTTCATTTTAGCTGTGGCGGCCGGTGCCGGAATCTATGTCATGGCGTCAATGGACGAGAGCGCGACTTTAGAGACCACCTCAGTGACTCAGCCGATTGAAATCATTGTTGACGATAGCGGAGCGCTGTACGCTAACAATGAACATAATTTTCAATTTCTTGCTCCTGTGGGATGGGCTGTACGCGAAACTACACCGTCCCAAGGTGTCAGCGGAATATATTTTACAGTTATTGCCAATCAAGAGGAAACTAACCAGTTTTTATCCATCTCCGTGATTGATTCCGATCAAGCCGATACGGTGATCGATTCCTTCAGTGTCATCAGCCGCGAGGCCATCAGTGTTGATGGAGTTAATTCCACGAAATATACCGCCACGGACAACAAAGATGGCTCGCCAGTGACGCTTATCACCGTGCCAAACGGCGAGCGCAGCTTCCATTTCACGAGTTATATTGAGGAAGTAGAGCTTGACAGAATTCTTGAGTCCTTTATGATTGTACAATAATACCTTATATTTTTACCTAATGTTAGGTAAAAAAAATGCATGTACAATTGCCAAAAAGATGACTCTTGCCAAGAAAAAGCCTCTCTGCTATAATCGTCAGTGCATTTAACTTTAATATCGCATTAATCGGGTTTGTCCCAGTGAAGACAAGTCCGGCCAACTCTTAAGGAGTACCAACTATGGCAGACAAATTTGAACGCAATAAGACACACGTGAACGTCGGTACGATCGGGCATGTTGACCATGGAAAAACAACCCTGACTGCCGCTATTTTGAAAACATTGTCTGATAACGGTATGGTCGCCCAAAGCCGCTCTGTCGATCAGATTGACAACGCTCCGGAAGAGAAAGAGCGCGGTATTACTATTGCGACGACCCACGTGGAATATGAAACCGAAAAACGCCACTACGCGCACGTGGATTGTCCTGGACACGCCGACTACATCAAAAATATGATTACCGGTGCCGCTCAGATGGATGGCGCGATTTTAGTTGTTTCAGCCGCTGACGGCCCTATGCCTCAGACACGCGAGCATATCCTCCTGGCTTACCAAGTGGGCGTTCCTTCAATCGTCGTGTTTTTGAACAAAACCGACCAGGTTGACGATAAAGAACTGATTGATTTGGTTGAAGTCGAAGTTCGCGATCTGCTCAAGAAATACAAATTTGACGGCGATAAAGTCCCAGTCATCAAAGGTTCCGCTTTGAAAGCCCTTGAGGGTGATAAGGAACATCAAAAAGCTGTTTTGGACCTAATGCAGGCCTTGGATGAGCATGTGCCGCAGCCGGAAAGAGCCACGGACCAGCCGTTCTTAATGCCGATTGAGGACATCTTCTCGATTGAAGGCCGCGGAACCGTGGTGACCGGCCGCATCGACCGGGGTATTGTCAAAGTCAACGATGAAGTTGAAATTGTCGGCATGAAAGACACCTCCAAGACCGTGGTTACTGGTATCGAAATGTTTAATAAGTCCTTGGATCAGGGCGAAGCCGGTGACAATGCCGGTGTCTTGCTTCGTGGCACCAAGAAGGAAGAAGTTGACCGCGGACAAGTATTAGCCGCGCCTGGAACCATCACTCCTCATTCGGAATTTGAAGCTGAAGTATACGCTCTAACCAAAGAAGAAGGCGGACGCCATACCCCGTTCTTCAATGGGTACAAACCCCAGTTCTACGTCCGCACTACCGATGTCACCGGTGATGTGACGCTGCCAGAAAAGACCGAGATGGTCATGCCTGGAGATACCGTCAACTTAAAGATCAAGCTCGTGGCCCCGGTCGCTTTGGAAGAAAAAGTGCGTTTCGCTATCCGCGAGGGTGGCCACACCGTTGGAGCCGGAGTCGTGACCAAGATCGTCAAGTAATTTTTTCTCTCTACTTCACTCCGCGACCATTAACAAGCGACGAACGTCAATGCCAAGCGAGCAGAACAACGAATCGGCCGAAGAAAAGCAGCGTATCCGAATAAAAATTCGCGCCTATGATCATAAGATTATCGATCAGTCAACCCGCACGATTATTGATACGGCTGAACGAAGCGGCGCGACCGTGACTGGACCGATCCCGTTGCCGACAGAGAAGAGCAAATACACGGTTCTGCGTTCGCCGTTTGTTCATAAGAATTCCCGCGAGCAGTTTGAGATGCGGGTGCACAAACGCTTGATTGATATCGTCAACCCGACTCCCAAAACCGTTGATTCGCTGATGAGCTTGAACTTGCCAGCGGGAGTGGACGTAGAGATTAAGATGTAATTGGACTTCCGCCGCGATAGTCCAAACCTGTAAAGGTTTGAAAATACAGTTCGGGATTGATTCCCGAAATACGGTAGGTAGGTTCTCAGGATGACAATAGTAGCTTTCTCCAGCGCGCCTTTGGAGACTGACGCGATAATCCTGAGATAACAATCTGCCAAGACATGAAAGAGCCGGATTTTCTCCGCGTGATACTCAGTCTTGGAGAGATCTGGTATTTTAGATTTTTGAACATGAAATTCATTCTCGGTAAAAAACTCGGCATGACGCAAAGGTTCCTCAGTGACGGAACCGTGGTGCCCGTGACGGAAATCGCCGCCGGCCCCTGTGTCATTACTCAGGTGAAAACCGCTGATTCTGACGGCTATGAAGCGGTGCAGGT
>JAUYLJ010000048.1 GCA_030699685.1 bacterium
TATTGTTTTGTTCTCTATATTGTAGCATTGTGGCTATTTGCTGACCACTCTGTTGACACGTAATGGCTGAAGAGTATTCTCAAGTCAGCACAAATCACCCCCGGGCACATCTGGAGGAAGCCATGAAGATTATTGTCGCTACCACTACCAAACTAAGCCAGGTAACCGACCCCAAGTTGCAGAAAACCATGCCCGTCGATATACCTCCCGGTGAGTATGTTGTCCGGGAAGTGCCGAACCCATTCGGGGGAACGGGGCAGAGCTGGCTCATTCTGGAAAACTATGATGGTGTCGTAGGCATGGCGAAGGGCGCCCTGGCGCGCAAACCAGGCATCACCATTGTGGACACCGAGGAACTTCCGGCTCAGTAGCCGTTGGATACAACCCAGCGGTTTTTTCTATTTCAAATAAGTTTTGACCAGCTCTTTCGTGGCCGCTTCATCCGGCACCCAGTAGTACAGGTTGGCGTCAAACTCAGGCGTATAAATAGTGTCGCCGCCGCCGGGGATAAAATCGCTGTACGTGTTGGTGAGATCAAAATTTCCCCAGCGCCTCGCGTATGCGGCAAAAGCGAATTGACCGGCAGGAAGAGTAGAGTACTTCAACCGGGTTTCTGGATGTTCAGTGAAAAAATTGTAAACCTGCCGCGCTATGGCCGGAGTGGTGATGGTCTGTCCCAAGTTTAAAAAAATCTCCCGTTGGTCCTCAGTACGGGCAAAGTCGCCGCCGGCTCGATACCGGTCGCGGACGATGGACAAAGCTTCTTCACCGTCAACGTGACCTTCATCTGTATCAACGCCGCCCAATTCATCCACGAGATCCCTGAAGCTCTCGAAAGTGAACTCGGCGCTGGCGTGGATGTCGATGCCGAGAAAATCCTCGACAGTTTCTCTGGTAAGGGTAACGCCGCCCAGACGGCCGTCTTCACGTTCACCCAGCGCGTAGGCGTGGGTAATTTTTTGAGTCCCATGTCCGGGAACTTCCACCCTGGTGTCGCGTGGAATTGTAATCAGGCTGATTGGCTGGTGCGGAGATTTCGGTATCGAAAATACCATCAATACGTCGGAACGGGCCTGCTCATCACCACGCTGATCTGAGCCGACGATGAGCACGTTGAACCGATCTGGCGCGGTGATATACACAAAAGCGCCCAGCGCGATCACAAACACCAGCAAGCCGCCAAAGATCAAAGCAACTATTTTTAGCGTTCGTTTCCCGTTCATCCGGCTTATTCCCCGATCAGCGTGACAGATATCTCGCGCTCCGGCCGCGGTCCGTCGGCCTCAACCAGAAAGAGGCTTTGCCAGGTTCCCAGCGCCAGCTTCCCCTCAGC
This sequence comes from bacterium, assembly GCA_030699685.1. Taxonomy (GTDB): domain Bacteria; phylum Patescibacteriota; class Patescibacteriia; order JAHIZJ01; family JAHIZJ01; genus JAUYLJ01. The sequence goes on from JAUYLJ010000048.1 coordinate 1,334, forward strand.
AAAGGGGACGGTCAGCGAGGGGCTGACTAGGCCGGAAATGAGATGGGCGGCGGCGTTATCGTCGATTTTATTGTGAGCGTAGTCGGTGTTATCCAGCTGGCCCAGTACCTCCAGGAAATCCGACTTTAAACCGCTTTCATTTTCGGTGACGAGCAATCCCGCCGTGGAATGTTTGGTGAACACGCTGATAATTCCCCGCCGCAATCCCGATGCGCTCAGCACCGCGCCAATCCTCTCGGTGAGATCGACCAGTTCGCGCTTTTGCGATGTTTTGAGACTGAGATATTTTTGATGGCAAGTCATGGGCTTAGAAGTTCAATGTGTCATCTTTTTCATCAGGCGTTTCCGTTTCGGTCGTGTTCGCGAATTTTTTCTTAATCACTTCAACCTTGTTTTCAACTTCCGCGATTTGTTTCTTCAGGTCTTGCGCCAATTCCAATCCGCGCTCGAATTTCTTCAGACCGGTATCCAGATTGACCTCGCCAGATTCCAGTTCCTCGACGATGCTTTCGAGCTCTTTGAATTGATCTTCAAAGTTTTTTGTCGGACCGCTTTTTTTGGTCATGTGATTGGCGTTTAGTGATCTTTGATTCAAGCTGACCGCGCGTCAGTTTGGTGGTGATGATTTCTTCCTCGGCGACGTCGTCACTGGAACGGATTATAACCCCTTTGGACGATACTGTCATGCTATAGCCTCGGGCCAGGACGCGTTCGGGGTTGAGCGACCGCAGCAGGGCGGCAATATTGGCTATTTTTTCGCGCTGGGATTTCAGCAGGGCGGTCAGGAGACCACCTAAGCGGCTGCCCGCCCGGTCAATATCGCGAGCCGCGTAACGTGCTCGCTCGGCAGTAGCCCAGAAATGCCGCTGAAGCTGCCGAATCAGGTCTTTTAATCGTTCAATTCTTTCCTGAAAGACGTTTTCGATGCGACGGACGGACTCGGCGACGCTTTCGTGGCGTGAGCGTAGCGCTTCCCTGATCACGCTCTCTGCCCGTCCCGTCAAGGTGTTGATCTGGAAGATAATTTCTCGCCGGTCGGGGACGACGCGTTCAGCGGCGTTTGACGGAGTGGAAGCTCGCACGTCAGCCGTTAAGTCGGCGATCGTGATGTCGCGTTCATGACCAACGCCGCAAACTACCGGAATATTTGAGCTGAAAACGGCCCGAGCCACCGCTTCGGCGTTGAAGGCTTGAAGGTCTTCCAAGGAGCCGCCGCCCCGGGTCAAAATAATGACGGAGGGTTTAATCACAGTGTTCTGATATTCAATCGCGCCGACAATTTGGTTGATCGCCTCCTGTCCTTGCACTCCCGTGGGCGTAAGCACGATCTTCAAGCCGCCCCAGCGATTGTCCAGGATGCGCAAAATGTCGGTATACGCCGCGGCTTCGGGCGAAGTAACCAAGCCGATTGTTTCCGGGAAACGAGGCAGCGGACGTTTGCGTTCGGGCGCGAACAGACCCTCTTTTTCCAGTTGCTGCTTGAGGAGTTCGTACGCCCGCTGGAGGGCGCCTTCGCCAACCGGCTCTATCTGCTGTACCCGGATGTGGAATCTGCCCGCCGCTTGAAAAAGGGAAGGGTAACCGATGACTTTCACTTCCATGCCGTCTTCAATGGCGGTTTTCAGCTGATACTTCATCATGAAGCAAGTCACCCGCGAGTCTTCGTCTTTCAGTTCAAAAAAAACCAGCTTTCCTTTGGCGAGCTTAAACTGCGAAACTTCACCCTGCACAGCCAGCTGTCCCACCCCCGTTTGCAGATGGGTTTTCACAATCGTGACAAACTCGCTAACGGTCAAAGCTTTATCGAGTGTCAGCGCCATTACTTCCTCCCGACCCGATCAAGCAGCTTTTTCACGCCACGTTCCTGCTCAGTCAGATCAGTAATTTCACGCCGAAGACGTACCTTTTCATGGCGGATAAATTTTCGAATGCCTTTTCCCAGACGTTTGTGTTTCAACATAGGAGTATTACCGCTTCTCAGCCGTGTATTTGGCCTTGTTCTTGTCCCAGACCAGCGTGTAGTCGATGTAGTTGTGCTCGAATTTCGCTTGGCCGTAGGTGCGGGCTTCGCGCAAAAGCACTTTGACTTCGTCGAATTCGAGCTGATCTAGGTATTTGACGGCTACATCATTACCTTCGACGATATAGCCATTGACGCGGGTGGAGTACATGGGAAAATTGTTACTGATATCTTCATTCAGCCTAGCACAGACCCGACAAGATTCAAAAAGAGCTTCCGAAGAAGCCCTTTTGAGTAATTCGGTTAGCTGGCCAGCGGACAGCCGGGGTTGCGGAGCATCCAGGACCAGTCCATCAAGTGGTACCAAGGGTCACCGCTGTTTCGGATTTGGTACTGACAGGATTCAAACACGCTGGTAAATGGTTCAGGCGAGTCAACAAGACGTGTGATTTCGCTGGCCATACGTCCGGGCAAGGAAGAGTAATCATGGTCTTGTGATTTCCAAATCGCATTCATTTTGTCAGCATAAACACCGTCAGCAAAATTCAACGGGTCAGCCATTGGAACATTATCGTAAAATGCATTCGTCAAGGGTGAGGATATTGAGAGACGATCTTCCACCAGCAATCCCCAGGACAAGGCTGTCAGCCAATCTGGGATCCGATGCGCACCTTCTGAGTCAATATAAAACCACTCATATTCTAAAGTGCTTACCGTCTTGTGTTTATAGTGCGTGGCACCAATGTTTTGAAACCAGGCAGTTGACACTTGACCGAGCCAGGAGCGTAGTCGAGTAAGCGTGGTATTATGGTCAACGTGAAACTGGAGCTCATCGCAACGAGCGTTCCGGCTCCAATATTCAACATAGGCGGCGTTCAACAAAACCGTGTGAGCGGGGTTTAAGGTGTATACTTTATTTGCATTTGTTTCAGAGCGATTGTTTACCATGACGCAGTTCCCGGCTTTATAATCCATTTCCGGATTACTTGGTAGATCATAGACGATCGCTTCGCTCATGTTTGGCAGTATCAACAAAAACGCTCCGCCAAGAACCGCGAGAGTAATCAATATCTTCATATTTTTTATTATTTACTCTTAAACAATATACAGTGTAGCAACGCAATGGCAATGCATCAAGAGCGCCATGGGTGAGGGAATCGGTTCAGAAGGAAGTAAAAAAACACCCCGCGCGGAACCGCACGGGGCTAGTTGTACACAGCTAGCTGCTTCTTCAGCTCCTTGCGGAGCAGAGGTGAAGCTACCTCTTGGCCTTCGCTGTGCTCGACTGCCCAGGCAGCGTACTTGGACCACCAAGTATCTTCCGATGTCCTGATCCAGCCCAGGAGACTAGCCAGCTTGAGTCCCTGCTCCGCGGTAGTGTTCGGTGACGCAAGGACCGCGTCGGCCGCGCGCAGAACGTCTGACAACTCGTACGATGTATCGGTGGAAGTTTCCTGGGAGTCCAGGAAGCTGAAGATAATCGCTTCGAAGATCGCGTAGGCGTAGTCATTCTCGGGATTCAGAGCAGCCGCTCCTCGGTAGAGCAGGAGAGACTTATCGTACTCCGATCTCTCCGCGAGCATTGAGGCGACCAGGGTTTGCAGATCGACAAGCTCGAGTTCGAGCGCAGCGAGACTGGCTCTTGTTCCAAGCGCTTCGCCCAGGTTTTGGGCGAGGTGGTCGGGGTTGACGTAGCCAGACCAGCGACCAAGTTCTTCCTCCCCTTCGAGCACAATGAAGGTGGGATAGGCGGTGACTCCATACTTCTTTGCCATGGCGAAGCCGTCAGTCACCTTATCTTCAGCGTCGTAGCTCCGCAATTCCACGGCGGCCAGAGCCTCCTTGAGAACGTTCGAGTTCTCCAGGTCGAACTGGAAAATCTTGCACGGTTGACACCAGGTGGTACCAAACTCGAGCAGGATGGGTTTGGGTTCGGCGATCTCCATCGCGCCGTTCGTGGTCTTGCTCGTCGGGGCCGTGGCGCAACTGGCGGAAAACACGGCCATGATGGCCAATGGGATCCATCTCAGCAGTTTCATAGGGTACCTCGCGGGCTTGGGTGGTTCTGGAGGGTTGTTCGAGATCTCAAGGTGCGGTGACAAACTGACGCCTGAATATAGATGAACTCACTCAGTCTGTCAACTGCTTGTATTGTGTGTCAAAAAGAGACTGTTCGCAAGCGCTGCAACCTAGTCAGCGCGGTAAATTCCCCGCCAGCAGTCGTCCGGGGCGCGTCTTTATAAAACCGTCAAAGGACTTCTGAAAAATTGCGGCTCAGGTTTTTTTTGGGCGCGAGCGGCTTTTTTATGACCGTATGTTGAATCACAGTATACTAATGCATTATAATGTAACAAGGGTGTAGATTCAGCCAGTGTATACTTACAACTTGGGAAGAAAAGTAAGCCGAATTTCATGACCGAAAAAGAAAACAACAATCCAAGAAAATTCGCGGGCCTCCTCAACCTGCGAGATCAGAGAGAGAACGAAACCCCTGAACTATACTTCCCGCACGACGCTTTCTCTCGTTTCGCGTTGTGGAGCGCCACTACCTCTTTTTTCGCATGGTTTAATTTAGCAAGTCCATGGCTTCCTGGAGCGCTTTTCCTTTCTATTGCCGCAATAGTCTTAGGTGTCTTTGGCATCCGAAATACATTGTGGCAGAAACAAGCCGGTTTATCTTTTGCCATTATTGGTATGCTACTCGGACTGAGTCAGGTTATATTTCGTGTTTTTTCCATGCAGTTTGGTTGGGATTTTTCAGCGCAAGGAAGTAAAGGATCTGGAAGTTACTCCAGCGGAGTTCTTGGGGATTTAATGGACTCCCGCGAAGTGACTGACCAGATAATTGCAACAGCCATCTGGATTCCGTTTTTAGTGCTGCTTATTTTTTTCTCTGTGCAAGCACTAAGAACTATTGCGAAAAAGAGCGGCTCCGCAGTCGTCTATATGCTTTGCGGCGGCGTATATGTCGTTCTTTTTTTACTTATTTTTATGGCCATATTTTACGATGAGATTGAACCGTATTTCAATCTCTTCTACTTGCTGACATAAAGACAGGAGGCTGATGAATGGCGGTGCCCAGTTGGTCTTTCCTTCAGATGGGAAATGCATATCGGTCGTCCAGGCGTCTCAGGCATCCACTCCCCCGAGATGATAAACGCTCCCACTCTTTTCATATTGGATTTTTCTGCGTAGTGAGATTTGGTGGACTTTGTTTAGCTCTTTTAGGCGTAGAGTGTGCATCTCATACACGGGGATAACTAGGGAGAAGAATAAACGTTTTGTTTTGTACTGCTTTTCTTACAGTGGAACATTTGTGTATTAGCAAAAGACGCACAAACTCTCAAGGGAGAATGCGCGGTGGCCGGCTCCTTACTAGCGGTATAGTATCTCTGGCTATCCTTATCGCAAGTCATATGACTGGTGCGCCAGGAGGGATTTGAACCCCCGACCCCCAGCTCCGGAAGCTGATGCTCTATCCAGCTGAGCTACTGGCGCACGTTCGCTTTAGTTTGCTACCGCAGTGTCGAGGAATTTTGCCACTTTGTCAATGTCTTCCGGCTTGCCAAAGTCTAGCCAATAGTCCTGGATTCGTTTCACTTTCACCTTTTTTTGTTCTGCCAACAATGTTACCACGTCAGTCAGTTCGTATTCCTCTCGGGGTGATAATCGTATCTTTGGCAGGACGGTGAAGACGTCGGGCGTGAATTTATACAGGCCGGTGTTGATCAGATTGCCGACAAAGGTCTGGGGTTTTTCCACTATCTTCGTAAGGAATTCGCCGTCCGTTTTCAGGACGCCATAGCGCTCTGGATGATCGTGCTCCAGTCCCGCGACATAACAATATTCGTCGTCCGAAGCCACTGAGCGCAAATCTGTCACGGAGTACAAATTGTCGCCATACACCGCAACAAAGCTCTGTCCGTGTAATTCCGGCTGGACGGCTTCGATGGGACAGGCGGTGCCGTATTTTTCCCGGACGCGGTCAAATTGATCAATGAAAGTAATATCCGCTTGAATGTCGGTCCAATGTTTACTCCACACCTCTTTCTTATACCCGATCACAAGGTATATCTTGGTGAAACCGGCTTCAACCACTCGGTCAATCAGGTGGTGCATAAAGGGCCGTCCGTTTACTTCGATGAGATGTTTGGGTTTATCGTCCGCCAGCGATCCCATCCGCGTGCCGCGCCCTCCAGCGGTAATAACAATAGTCGTAACCATTTCTTGATTGTGCCGAATTACTTAAACTTCTTCAAGAGGGAGTACGCAACATACCAGAAAGAGTGATAGACGATATCAACCGTGCCCCAGTATTGCTCGACGGTTCCGCCGAATCCTTTTTTGAAGCGGGTAATGCCCGCCCAGGGGTGTTTGGGGTTGTTGGTGGGAGCAACTCCCCAGAAGTCATAGCGCGTGGCGCCCGCCGTTTTCGCGTCCTTGATCGCCTCCCACTGGAGAAGGTGCGGAGCCATCGCGTTCCGCCCTTCATTGCTTGAGGCGCCGTGGAGATAGGTGACGGTGTCCCCGAAGCGGCACATCATGTTCATGGCCAGGAGTTGGCCCTTGAGTTCGGCTTTGAAAAATTGTATCCGGCAGCGTTCAGCGTCATCCCAATCGCCTGCCATGGCCTCCATCATTTTTGCGTAGTAGTCTTTGGGATGGGGAGAAAAGCCGTCACGTTCGGCCGTCTGGGAAAGTAGTTTCCAGAAATCCTCCACCGCGTCGACCGCTGACGTGCGGGTGACTCGCACGCCTTTCTTTTCCGCCAAGCGGATGTTGTAGCGGGTTTTCTGGGCCATGGAGTTTAGGATGCTTTCTGCGTCGGGGCTGAGATCGAGGATCAGCGTGGTGTCCGGCTGGACAGAGGAGCTAAGGTATTCCACCGGATAGTGGTTGGTCATCACTGCGCGCAGGTCAGCCCTGTTGCCCCGGTCGATGGCTGGATCCATGCGAAGAAATAACGCTTTGTGTTTCTTAGCGTATTCTTCCATCTGGGTGCTCATGGACCGCCACATGTCGTTTTGATCCGGGACCGGCACTTCCAGGTAGACTATCGGTCCGCGGGGAAGATACAGATAGGAGCGATGGTAGGGCAATGGCATTATTACCGCCAGCATGGCAGCCAATATCGACTCCTGCACCGGTTCTTCGGCCGGAGCGATTTCTTCGTCAACGATATAGAGACGCTCTATCGGCCGTCCCAGTGATTTCTGAAATTCTCCCCACTCGTATGACTGCAAAAACTGGTTTGGCTTCTGAGAAAGAAGAAACCGCGTCATGAGTCCAATATCTTTTATCGGGATGATTCGCATGGTTAACCTTTACCGAGTAAGGCCAGCGCCGCTTTAAGACGCTCTTGAGTATCAGTATGCTTCTTGGTGACGGTATTCAGCGCTTGCCGCGCGTCAGATTTCGTATAGCCCAGCTGAATCAAAGCGTCGAGAACATCGGCGAAGCCCTGATCGCCCCCTTCGCTGATGACGCCTTTTTTCTCCAGCGTGCCTTTCAGTTCAACGATGATGCGTTCGGCGGTTTTACGGCCGATTCCTGATACTTTAGTCATCACGCCCGGGTCGTCGCCCAGAATCGCCTGTTCAATCTCGCGGACCGGCGCCATACTGATTATGCCCAAGGCGGATTTTGGTCCGACTCCGGAGACGTTAATGAGGCTTTCAAAAAGATCCAGCTCTTCCCGCATGGCGAAGCCATACAGTTCATTCGTGTTTTCCGAAACGTAATGATGAATGAAGAATTCAACCGTTTGGCCGATTTTCGCGTCGGCGATGTGTCCGGGCGTGACAAAGACTTTGTAGCCGACAGCGGCGGCGCTGAGAATGAGATATTTCTCCGTTTTGAGTTTGACGGAACCTTGAAGCCAGGCAATCATGCCCACACTATACTGAGATTTTGCCGAAAAAACAAGGGGGAAAGACCCTAGAGTTGCAAAAATGAATATATCCGGTATGTGATCATGCCCGATCTCCTCCAACCAATAGGAGACAATACTATTTCCAATCTATTACATTACATCAAGCGTTATATTTCGATTGACGTCAATCTCATGTCTACTTCATCTACCTTTGGCGTGAATTCCACGTCTTCCGCAGGTGAGGATGATCAACCTCGCCTGCGGGAGTTGGTTAATATCTCTTCTACGTTAGGTATGCCTCTGTTACAGGGTTTTTATGACTGAGGAGTATTCTTTGATTGATCTGTCGATTTTTGAATAAATGCTAGGCTGCGCGATTTTTTGTGAATAAAAAAGGCCGCCTTTTTTTCAAGACGGCTGTTCATGCGATTGCCCACACCAAGGGGCATACTTCACGGGCCGGATCGTAGCGTCCGGCGCAAGCCACCACGGCACTTGCCCTGACGGCTCCGTCTCACGATTGGACTCAGCCGAGGCAGCCAATCTACGAGACGTATCCACCTCACGAAGGGAATCCTCATACTCTTCCCAGGATTCCCCGGCACGATCGTGCTTGCCTCCGGTGCACTCTCCGGTTCCCATTGTGCCCTCCTCAGACACTCAGACAGATGAAACAAGGTTCTACTACAAATGCTTTACCATATGCTGAAAAAAATTACAAGAAAAAGCCAGACTCAAGCGTGCCTGGCTCATGAGGCTATAGCGCATCCGTTTGATTCGCCGTCTCCGTTGAGATTGCTCGACTCCCCATCTCCATCCTGACGGCAGCCGTTTGTCTCTTCTTCGCCGCTGGCGAAGTACATGGTTCCTCCTGAGATACGGTGACCACTTTTGCAACTCTAGTGCGTGTAAACGCACTCGCGTCACGACAATATCCACCACTTCGCACATTCGTCGGATTTGTCGTTTCTAGCCCTGATGCAAGATGACGCGCGGAGTGGTATACTATTCAAACAACAACATTGACACTTTCCGCCCTCCCTTCATTATATGG
>JAUYLJ010000053.1 GCA_030699685.1 bacterium
GTAGTTTTACTGCTCTTTTACATAACTCGCTTAATAATGGTCGCCTTAGGCGCGGTATTATCACCGCTTATCTTTCTTCTCATCCCAAAATCAAACTAGCCTGGAACCCGGGATCCACGCAGATCAAGGCTGGCCGCGGCAAACTGTCGCGTTTGCTTTCCAAGACGGAAATTCTCATTTTGAACCGGGACGAAGCCATAGAACTGGCCGGGACAAGCGCAAAAAATAGCAATCCGCGTTCTTTGGTCAAAACTCTTCGCTCCTGGGGTCCAAAAGTGGTTGTCATCACCAACGGCAAAAAAGGAGTCTATGCTTACGCGGGGGAGAAGGTGGTGTTTCACCAGGCGCTAGTGGGTAAACAGACCGATACTACCGGTGCAGGCGACGCTTTTGGCTCGACCTTTGTCGCGGGATACATCCGGTCGAGAGGCGAACTGGCCCTTCCTCTTCGGGAAGCGGCAGTCAACAGCAGTTCAGTGGTTCGGCAGGTCGGAGCGCAAGCTGGGTTGCTGAGAAGGAAAGCGCTTACTGAAGAGATACATAAACAATATCCCCATGCCTAATTCACAAATATTCTCCGCGCCAGTGGAAGTGTCTGCCAGGCACCTTCATCTGAATCGGCGACACCTCAATATTCTGTTTGGCAATAACTCTCAGTTGACAATCGCCAAGCGTATTTCCCAGCCTGGACAATTCGCGGCTGCAGAAACCGTCAGGGTAATCGGTCCGAGGGGCGAACTATCCAAAGTACGCGTGGTTGGACCGTTGCGCGAGGAAACGCAGTTGGAGCTAGCCATGACTGACGCGGTTCGACTGGGAATTGTCCCAAAGTTGCGCACTTCCGGTAATTTAAAAGGCACGACGGGAAACGTGACCTTGGTTGGGCCCAAAGGTTCGGTCAGGCTGCGAAACGGGGTAATCCTGGCCCGCCGGCACCTCCATATTGAGCCTGCCCTGGCTAGCCAGAAAGGACTGCGTCACTTACAAAAAGTCATAGTCGAAACTGCCGGCCCGAGGAAAGTAGTCTTCCATAACGTTGTAGTGAGGAGTCGCGCCGGGATTGACAAATTAGCCTTTCAAATAGATACCGACGAAGGAAACGCGGCTGATATACGCGGCCGGCAGCGAGCGCAAATCATCATCAAAGGCGTAAAAAAATGAAAATCCGAATTGACAAGCCGCCCAGAAACGAACAAGAGCTACTGCGACGCTGCGGCTACTTCCCGATGGATAATCGTCGAACCGGCCAGCGCAGCTATGTCAGAGAACTGCGGCGCACGGCGTATCCCCGATTCCACGTGTATGTCGATTCCTATCCCGACGCGCTCACCGTCAATCTTCATCTCGACGCCAAAAGACCGACCTATTCCGGCACGCGCGCCCATGCCGGTGAGTACGATTCACCCATCGTGGCCGATGAGGTTCAGCGAATTCAATCAATTATTGCCAACTTATGAAAAGGGAGCACCCGAAAACCGTATTAGCGCTTAACTCCGGCAGTGCCACAATCAAATTCGCGCTGTACCGTGGTTCGCGTCAGATCGTCAGGGGCCAGATAGAACGCATCAGTTTGTCTGATTCTTCTTTTCAATACACCGAATTAGGAAAAAAGCCCGTTACCATACGCTATGCCGACGGCATTCGTGATCATCATGAAGCGATTCAGCTGGTGCTGGGCCAGATCGGGCTTTTGGGCGAAAAAATCAGGGTTATTGGTCACCGTGTTGTTCATGGAGGCCGCGACTATACAAAAGCGACATTGGTAAGCTCGCCCGTGTACAAAAAGCTGCAAAAAATTTCCGCTCTGGCGCCACTGCACAATCCGGCGAACCTCGCCGGAATACAAGCCTGTCGAAATATGCTGCCGGCGGTACCAAATGTAGCCGTATTTGATACAGGATGGTTCGCGGGACTTGATCCGGCTGTGGCCTACTACAGTATCCCTTTAGAAATACAGGAGAAATACCATATTCGCCGCTATGGCTTTCATGGGATTTCCCACCAATCGGCGGCGAAAGAGGCGGCGCGTCGGATTGGGCGGCCCTTGAAGAAGCTCAATATGGTTTCATGCCATCTTGGTAGCGGGTGCAGCGTCACTGCTATACGTCAGGGCAAAGCTTTTGACACGTCAATGGGATTTACTCCGCTTGAGGGCTTAACCATGTCCACCCGATCGGGTGACATAGACCCGGCGGCTGTTCTCTACTTACTGCGGCAACCAGGCTGGAACGTGGAAAAGGTAGAAACATTACTGACTCGTGAATCAGGCTGGAAAGGGGTTAGCGGCATCAGTGCTGATTTTCGAGACGTGCTCAGCGCGGCGGGATGGACTGTTCCCGGCTACGCGACGCGGAAAAAATATTCAGGGGAACGGAAGAGGCGGGCGAAGCTGGCGGTAGATATGTTTATTTATGATGTCCAACGCTATATCGGCGCCTATATTTCCCGACTGGGGCACGTTGACGCGGTGATTTTTACGGGAGCGATTGGTGAACGAAACGCCACGGTGCGACGAATGATCTTAGCGCCATATCGGCTGCCATCGCGTACTAAGGTTCTGGTTATCCCAGCTGATGAGGAAAAAGCCATTGCTCAAGCCGCGCTTCACTCCGTACGCTCATGAAAAAAAGACGCGAGCGCAGCGCTGGAGTCGTTATCTTCCGTCCGGGAAACAAGAGGGTGCTGCTGGTGTATAAAAAACATACCTTGACGTGGGAGTTTCCTCAGGGTGGGGTGGAAAAAGGCGAGTCGCTGATAGAAGCTGCGCGGAGGGAAGTGCTGGAAGAGACGGGAATTCGTCGGTTAAGGCTTGATAGAAAGTTTTCAACCAAGATGCGCTATGTCTATGAGCGGGCCGGCTGGCGCAACAACAAAACCGTCACGTTATTTTTAGGCTGGAGCCGAGAGCGGGTGCGACTTTCCGAGGAGCATTTACGGCATCGTTGGTGTACTCCCGATCAGGCCGAAACACTTTTTCAGTACGAAAACCACAAGCGAGTCTTAAGTGAAGCGCTGACGTGTGTGCGGAAGCAGCCGCTTGTTCGCCGGAACAAAAATTGATACCCTGATACTAGGATGTCCAGTTTGTCTCAACAGCCAAAAGGTTTCGCGGTCACATCGATAGTTATCGGTATGTTTATTATTGTCGTGGCGACATTTTCCGGCCTATTCTGGCTTTACGATAGAGGCAAATCCATTCGTGATAATGAGCGGATGGAGGAAATGGAGAAAGTGGCGGTCGCGTTGGAAACGTATTACCACAAGTATGGAGAATATCCCCAAGGAGAAGGTTTTAGCACCGACGCGCGCTGGGGTGGAGTTGACGCGGCGCCGGGCAATCCGCTGGGCGTGTTAGTGGACGAAGGTTTCTTGGCAGATTTGCCCCGCGATCCGATCAATGAAGAGACGGGCTGCGATTGCGGAAATGGCTATCGATATTACTACTGCTTTGCCGAAGAAGGGAGTGGGACGGAATGTTTACGTAGCAACGCTGACACTCATTATTCCGTTGGTGGTTTTCACTTGAGCGCTTGTCTCGAAACTGGAGAGTCTGAATGCGCCATCACCTGCAATGGCGTGACGTCGCCGGTAGGGAATACGTGTTTTGGTGGCGAGTGACTTGATTTGCAAGGCGGGATTGGTTTAAGGCAAAAGAAAGCCAGTGGGGAAGCATTTCCTCGCTTTTATGTTGCATGAAAACATATCAAGAAGTTTTTATGCAAAAGGTATTCCTCACTCCAGATCCGGATTTTAGCGTCCAGTAGTTCCGTAGGCGAGGATGATCATCCTCGCCTACGGAATGATGGAATACGCAATCTTCATTCCACGACTACGTTATTAGTGATCAAGACGAATTCAATCACCACATCGAATACCAACTTTGGAATCCGGTGAAGCCAACGGCTAATCAGAAAAGGTAAAAATACCGCTATCTCTATATCTATCGCACTTTTCGTGAACCCTGATTCATGTTAGAGTGAGCAGTATGGAAAAACATTGGAGTGTTGCCGATCCGGCACCGCAAGAGTATCACGACGCGTTTCCGGAAGTGCATCCGGCTCTCGTGCAACTCTTGTATAATAGAGGCTTAAAAACGCAAAAGGAAGTCGATGAGTTCTTGCAGCCTGACTATAGCCAGAACGTGCATGATCCTTTTTTATTCCGCCAAATGGATACAGCGGTGACGAGGGTTCTCAGGGCTCTCGATCAGAAAGAGCGGATCGTGGTGCACGGAGACTATGACGCGGATGGAGTGTGCGGGGCATCAGTGCTTGTCAGCGGATTGAGGATCATCAATCCGGACGCCGATATCGAAACCTATCTTCCGCATCGCGAAGTAGAAGGATACGGCATGAACATCGAATCGGTAGAACAGTTTGCTAAGTCCGGAACCAAGCTGATTATCACCGCCGACTGCGGCACTACCAATGTCAAAGAAATAAAGCGCGCGCGTGAATTAGGAATGGAAGTAATTGTCACTGATCATCATGTGCCTCACGGGGATTTACCCGAAACGACCGCGCTTTTGAATCCCTGGGTAGAAGGAGAAACCTATCCATTCCAGCCTCTTTGCGGTACCGGCGTGGCTTTCAAGCTGGTTCAGGCGCTGTTTCGCCGGGCGAAAATTGGAGAAAAGTACGAAAAGTGGCTTCTTGATCTCGTGGCTATCGGTACTATTGCCGACTATGTGCCGCTGATTGGAGAAAATCGTACTCTGGCCAAGTACGGACTTATCGTATTGCAGAAAACTCGTCGTGTGGGACTCCAAGCCATGTTTCAGATTATCAATCTTCAACCGGAGAATATAGACACACAGGCGGTAGCGTTCAAAATTATCCCGCGGATCAACGCGGCAGGCCGGGTTGATCATGCCAACGGCGCCTACCAGATGCTGGTCACGGGCATACAGGAAGAAGCCGCCGAATTTGCCCGCAACCTTCATCAGCTCAATCTGGAACGCCAAAAGATAACAGAGCGTATCACGCAGTCAGCCTTGGAGCAGATAGGCGAAGTCACGCCCGATCAGCCCCTTTTACTAGCGGAAGGGGAGGACTGGCCGGCCGGGTTGGTCGGATTGGTAGCCTCACGAATTATGGATAAATATTATCGCCCGACTGTTATCGTGGGCCGTCGGCAGGGTCTGATCATCGGCTCGGGGAGAAGTTTGCCGGAATTCCACATTACCGAAGCATTACAATCCATGTCGGATTTATTTACAGATTTCGGCGGGCACAGACAGGCGTGCGGATTTACGCTGACTGCGAAGGCTACCGTTGATGAACTGCGCCAGCGGCTGATTGAAGCCGCGAAGAAATCCCTTGACGGCTTGGATCTGAAACCCCGGCTGCACATTGATTCTGAAATCACCTTTGATCAAATTGACTGGAAGCTGGTAGAAACACTGGAAGATTTCGAGCCCTATGGCGAAGGTAACCCGCAACCGAAATGGCTGACTAAGAATATTGAGGTTTTGACCTGGGACGTGGTTGGCAAAAATGGAAAACACCTGCGTCTTTCCGGCCGGGATGATTCGGGTGTCAGCCGGCGCTTCATTTGTTTCGGCTTCGGGGAGTGGGCGGAGAAGCTGCAGGCCGGAAAAAAGATTGATGCCGTGTATGAGATAGGAATTAACGAGTGGAACGGCACCCGCGAACTGCAGCTGAAACTTGTTGACATTCTGCAATCTCATGACTAAGTCCCGAACATGGTTCCTGCGCCTTTTCGTTTTCGGAACCGGTTTTGTCGTGCTGGTTTTGGAATTGACGGCCTCCAGGCTGATCGCGCCTTACTTTGGCACCAGTATCTTTGTATGGGCGAATATCATAGGTTTAGTTTTGATCGCTTTGGCTTTGGGGTACTGGTTCGGCGGAACACTGGCAGACCGTCGGCCAGAACTTAGATTACTGATGAGAATTACCCTCCTAGCCGGGCTTTTGGTAGGAATGATACCTTTTCTTTTTCAATTGATTGGTCCTATCGCTATTTTTGGATTGCAGAATCTCAGCGTCTCGTTGATCGCGGGATCATTTTTTGTCTTAGTGATTTTGTTCTTTGTGCCGATGCTGCTTCTCGGCATGGTCAGCCCGTTCGCGGTCAGACTATTGAACGATAAAGTCGAAACAACCGGACGTTCTTCAGGCTCGCTCTATGCCTGGTCGACGGTGGGAAGCATTCTCGGCACTTTCACCACCGCTTTCTTGGCTGTTCCGTTACTGGGTACGCGCGAGACGATTTACGCGTCGGCAATCGTGCTTATTTTGTTGGGCGCTGCCGGGTTGAGAAGGACAAATGCCTGGGTGTTTCTCGCAATTCCCCTTGCTTTTTGGGGAATTTTGATGGCCAGCGATTGGGTCAACGGCAGTCAATACACGATATTCCGAGAGGGGGTAATATGGGAAGAAGAAAGTCCTTACCAGTTTATACAGGTGGTAGAAAGACCCGACGGCGAACGCTGGCTGCTGACAAATGAAGGGTATGGAATACAGTCAATCTACAAGGAAAGCGGTATTTTGACGGGCCACTACTATGACATGTTCTTACTGCTTCCTCCTTTGATTGAGCCTGTAGATGGGACCATCGATGTATTGTTTGTCGGAGTGGCTGGAGGCACTATCGGCTACGAGATGCATCAGGTGTATGCCGATGATGTGCCGATGAGATTTGATGGCGTTGAGATTGATCCGGTCTTGGCCGACGTGGGAGAACGCTTTTTCTACCTTGACCGTTATCCTATTGACCTGACCATTGGGGACGGACGAGGGTATCTTAAGATGGCGGAAAAAAAGTACGATATTATCGTGGTGGATGCCTACGGCCACAACAACTCTGTTCCTTTTCATCTGGCCACCGCGGAATTTTTTGAATTAGCAAAAAGCCGTTTGGAAGAAAATGGAATGGTAGGCTTAAACCTCGTGGCTGACCGGCCGGACCAGCCGCTGATGAAGAACCTGCTTACAACTCTTCGGAGCGTTTTTTCCGAAGTTGGGCACACTACCGTGGCTGAAAATGATTACAACCATTTTGTGGTCGCGGCTAACAGAAGTGTGAAGTTTGAAGACGCTGTTATGCCGCCGATAGCCAAGGAACTTCAAAAACACGCGGTGAAAAATATTACTCCGGCCGCGGCCGATTGCGAAATATTTACAGACAACCACGCGCCTGTTGAATTATTAACCGACCTGATGTACTTCCGTCAGGCTCTTGACTAATGAAGGTGATTATCTATTCAGACGGCGGCGCCAGAGGGAATCCCGGTCCGGCCGCGGCCGGAGCCTTGGTATATTCAGCGGATAGGTCGGAAGTGTTGGCAAGAATCTCAGACCATCTCGGAGAAGCTACCAATAACCAAGCTGAGTACCAGGCGATTTATCGCGCCTTATTGAAGGCGAAAGAACTTGGAGCCACCGAGGCCGAATGCTTTTTAGACAGCGAATTGGTGGTCAAACAGCTTCAACTGAAGTACAAAGTGAAAAATCATAATATCAGCGATTTGTTTTTGAAGACCTGGAACCTGCTGCAACAGTTCCAGCGCGTGACGTTCCATGCCATTCCGCGGGAAGAAAATAAGGAAGCTGATCGATTGGTGAATTTAGCCCTGGATGGGATAGGGATAAGAGATTGATGAATACTCGGGGTGGAAGATACGAGCCCGTGATACATGTCAATCAACATTGACAAATCTTAGCATAATATGTATGCTAGAAGCGTCTGAAGAAGACTGGATGATCGCTCCGTACCACTCGCTTCGCTTCGCTCAATTTGGGCAAAAGGGGTCTGCCCCGTACCTGAGTACCTGAGCGTAGTGAAACGAAGCGAATGGTACGGGGAGGAAAGTCCGAACACCCTCCGCCAATGGCGGAGAAGCAGGTACCTTCGAAATGAAGGCGGGAGTAAAGAGGATGCAAGAAGTTCTATAGACTTTTTGGATTCTTTGAAGCCCAGGGATAGTGTCACAGAGACTATACCGCCCACTGGCCCGTTAATGACTTGCGGGTTAAGGGTAAGGGTGAAAAGAGTGGCCCACCTATGCTCTTCGAGCTTTGGCGGGCGCGGTTCCGCTTTTCGGCGGAATCACGGGTAAGAGCCCACAGGTGCGGCGCGCAATCGCCGTACGCGAAAAACCCTGCCTGGTGCAAGACCGAGTAGGCCCGTACCAGTCTCCGTTAAGGATTCCGGTACAGGCGGGTAGGTCGCTACAGCCTCATGGCGACATGAGGCGCAGAGAGATGATCATCCCTCAACTCTTCCTCGCTGCGTTTGGGTTTGCCCAGGGCAAGTTTCCTTACAAGTAGGGACTTGTCTCGAGTGAGTCCCGAGTATAGCGAGGGACGAGTCGAGAGACAGAATTCGGCTTATAGGTCTTCTTCAGACACTAATGAATGAAACGAAGATGAAAAGGGCTGAACTGGTTTTCAGTGCTATTTTAGTACCGGTCGATTACCTTATGCTGGTAGCAGCGGCTCTGGCCGCGTATCGTCTGAGGTTCGTCGAAATTGCCTCATTGCGGCCGGTGGTGTATGAACTTCCGTTTCGGGAGTACTTTTCGATTATCATAATTGTCGGCCTTTTGTGGCTGGCGGTTTTTGCGTTGAGCGGCTTATACACGATACAAAGCACGAGGCGCTTTCTCGATGAGTTTATCAAGATTACGTTGGCTTGTTCCACGGGCGTGTTGCTTATCATCGTGCTTATCTTTTTCCAGCGCGAACTTTTCTCCTCGCGATTTATCATATTAGCCGCTTGGGTGCTGGCGGTTCTTTTTGTTACTTGCGGACGTCTTGTGGTCAGGTCTGTTCAGCGTTCCTTGTTCCAAAGAGGGTTTGGCGTTCGCCAGGTGATGCTGATCGGATCGGGTAATACCGCCGAAATACTGCAGAAGCATTTTTCCGCCTCGGCCAAGTCCGGATTTCGTATCGCCAAGTACATTCCCCAAATTGAGGTTTCGATTGGAGAACAAGTCAGAAGCATCATCGAGCAAGAAAAAATTGATGAAATTATCCTGGCTGATCCCGGAGCTTCGCGTCAGGACAGGCAGTCCATCTTGGACGTGTGCAACGAGTTTCACACCGGATTTAAATACGCGGCTGATGTTTTAGACGCGAAGGTGTCAAATATCTGGATCGAAACGGTGGCTGGTCAGCCGGTGATTGAGATCAAACGTACCCCACTCGATGGCTGGGGCCGTATTTTGAAGAGAGTGGGTGATACTATCTTAGCCGCCTTGGCACTGGTGATACTGAGTCCGGTTTTTTTGATTGTCGCGCTGATCATCGTCATTGATTCACCCGGACCGATTTTTTTCCGATCGGAAAGAGTGGGGGAAGGAAACAGAACCTTTGGACTTTATAAATTCAGGTCTATGGTTCCCAACGCCCACGCAATGAAGCGGGAACTGCTGCGCTACAATGAACGTCAGGATGGCCCACTTTTCAAAATGAAAGACGATCCCCGGATCACTCGTTTTGGCCGTTTTATTCGTCGATCCAGCATTGATGAAATCCCGCAATTTTATAACGTGTTGAAGGGTGAAATGAGCCTGGTGGGCCCGCGGCCGCATGAGCCGGAAGAGGTGGGGCGGTATCAGAAAAAGGAAAAAATGCTCCTGGTCATCAAGCCCGGAATCACCGGATTAGCGCAGATTTCAGGCCGTTCCGACCTGAATTTTCACCAGGAAGTTCGGCTTGATACCTATTATATAGAGAATTGGTCGCCTATACTTGACCTGAAGATACTGTTACGCACACCCTGGGTAGTTGTCAGTATGCGTTCTGTGAGTTAGTGTAAATTTATGAAAATTGCCCTCATTCACGAACATTTGGCGCAGGACGGAGGAGCTGAAAAAGTACTCCAGGCTTTTCAGGAAATGTTTCCAGAAGCTCCGACTTATACTTTAGTGTACGACAGAAGTTCCGCCCATTCCTCGTTCCAGGACAAAACCATCCACACCTCTTTTCTCCAGAAAATACCTTTTGGAGTGAAGCACTACCAATGGATGTTACCGTGGATGCCGACCGCGGTTGAACGCTATGACCTTACCGATTATGACGTTGTGCTTTCATCTTGTTCGGCTTTCGCCAAAGGGGTCATTACCCGGCCGGACGCGAAGCATATTTGCTATTGCCATTCACCAACCCGATATCTGTGGAGTGACACCCACCAATATGTTCGTGAACTGAATTACCCGCGATTGGTCAAAGCCCTCATTCCGTTTTGGCTGCCGAAAATTAGGCTCTGGGACCAGATGGCGGCACAGCGCGTGGACAGTTTTATCGCCAACTCCAGCATGGTCCAGCAAAGGATAGAGAAATATTACCGGCGGCCGAGTACTGTTATCTTCCCGCCTGTCGATATCAACCGTTTTCAAGTGTCCGACGGGACCGACGGTTATTACTTGGCGGGCGGACGTTTGGTGCCGTATAAGCGTTTTGACCTGACCGTCATGGCGTTTAACAAACTTGGCCTTCCTTTGAAGATTTTCGGAGCGGGTCTGGAAGAGAAAAGGTTGAAGAAAATGGCCAAACCGAACATCGAATTTCTCGGAAACGTGGACGAGGCCCAGAAAGCGGCGCTCTACCGCCGGGCTATTGCTTTCATTAATCCGCAGGAAGAAGATTTCGGGATTACCATGGTGGAGTCTATGGCTTCAGGCCGACCCGTCATCGCTTACGCGAAAGGTGGGGCGCTTGATTCCGTTGTGGAGCAAGAGACTGGCGTCTTTTTCAGCGACCAGAATTGGGCGGCGCTGGCCGACACCATCTTGCGCTTCAAACCGGAGATTTTTGACCCGCAAAACATACGCCGTCACGCAGAGCAGTTCAGTACGGAAAATTTCAAGAAGAGGATCAACGATTTTATCCATCAGTCTCTCACCAAACACTAACGTTTAATGTATCCAACCATGTCTTGGGCAGAACATTCCGGAGTATTACGTAAAAGTTGGCCGATTATACTCATTCTAGGACTGCTGATAGGCGCGGCCGCCTACCTGTTTACCGTCTATCAACCGGTGGAGTACAAATCATCCATCTCCTTCGCGGTCAACAGAATTAATAAAGAACAAACGGCGGACTACCAATTTGACGGGTACTACGCCATTCAGGCCAGTGATTTATTTTCTCAGACGGTAGTGAGCTGGTTTTTTACGCCTTCAGTGCTGCTGGAAATCTACGATACAGCCGGTATTGATCCGCAAATAGACACTCTGGAGCGATTCACCAATCGCTTTAAGACGAAGAAATTCAGTTCGCAGAATATCGTCGCCACTTTTACCGAACGTGATAGGGATACGGCGGAAGCGATTTCCGAATCCATCATTGAGACTGTTCAAGAAAGAGGGGCGGCGCTCAATCAGACTGCCGACCAGCAAGCTTTGTTCGAAATCGTCGGCTCCACGCCGGTCATTGTGGAAGAAACGCCGAATCTTTGGCTCAATACAATAGTCGGGCTGATAGTCGGACTCTGGCTGGGACTGGCACTGGTCTATGGCGTGCGCTATTTCCGTTCGGCCGGCGACGATGCGCATCGCGGTTGATATCAGATCGCTGGCTGAGCCGCGTCCGGGCGGGGTAACTGTCTACGCGCGGCAGCTTTTGGCACGACTCATTCCTCAGGATCGCGACAGCTCCTATGTCCTATTTGGCAATTCTTGGAAAAAACAAGAGCTTGATCTGCGTGGACAGAATGTGATACGCGCCCAAGGACGATGGCCGAATAAACTCATGAACGCTTCACTGGCCTCGCTGGCCTGGCCCTCAGTGGAACGATGGACGGGAAAGATAGATGTTCTTTTCATGCCCAATTTAAACTTTGTGCAATTCAGCAAAAAGACGCCGCTAGTGCTGACAATACACGATCTGTCATTTGAACTGTTTCCTGAGTTGCTGTCCCGGAAGAGGCGGCTGTGGCACCAATTGGTTGGGCCGCGCAAGCTAGTTCAGAGAGCCAGCCGGATTATCGCCGTGTCCGAGTCTACTCGTCGTGATATTATTGAGCTGTTTAACTATCCGAAAGATAGGGTTCATACAGTCTATTCGGGCGCTGATCATTTGGCCGATGACAAGGGTGTTTCTGAAGCATTTTTACGGAAAGAATTCTCGCTTGAGCGCCCCTATGTGCTGTCGCTGAGCTTTCTTGAACCCAGGAAAAACATTATAACAGTGCTTGAGGCCTTTGACATGGCAGTGACTCGTTACGCGTTGCCTCACGACTTGGTTTTGGCCGGTTCGCCTTCGTGGGATCACCCGAGATTGGAAAGTGTCCTGAGGCGTTTGCGTCATTCCGACCGGATCCGATGTATCGGTTACGTTTCGGAACAGAAAAAGGCGAGCTTGCTTAAGGCCGCCAGCGCGTTTATTTACCCGTCGCTCTATGAGGGATTCGGATTTCCTCCTCTCGAAAGCCTGCGCGTGGGTACTCCCGTGATTGCCTCCATTGCCCCGTCCTTGCCTGAAGTGCTGAGAAACTCCTCATTGCTCGTTGCTCCGGACACGGTATCTGACCTGACCGAAGCGATTCGATCGATTCTCTTAGACGCGGATGTTCGCCGCGCCGCGCTGTTAGAGGCGCAAGATACGCTTGATCGTTACCGATGGGACGATACGGCCAGGAGAACCAAAGAAATAATCCATGAAGCAGCTCTCGAACATGCATATAGGAATTGACGCGCGGTTTTTCGGCACAGGCGGTAAGGGCCTGGGCCGCTATACTGAAAAACTCGTCAAAAATCTAGAAAAACTGGACGGGTTCAATCGCTATACGATTTTCCTTCGGCCGGAAAACTACGATGAATACCGCCCCGCTAATCCTCGTTTTCAAAAAGTGCTGGCGCCGTATCGTTGGTACAGCCTGGCTGAGCAGTTATTCTTTCCCCGGCTGATGCGAAACGCGCAGGTTGACTTGATGCATTTTTTGCATTTTAACGTGCCGTATTTATATCGCGGACCTTTTATCGTCACCATCCATGATCTTATTATTACCAATTATCCTACGAGGAAAGCCACTACTCTTGGGCCGATCAAGTACTGGTTCAAGCGGACGGGATATCGTTTTGTCATTTCCTCAGCGGTGAAACGCGCTAAGAAGGTGATATCGGTCTCAGAGTACACCAAGCGCGAACTTTGCCAATTTTTTGGCCTTCATCCCGACCGCGTGGGCGTGACCTACGAAGCGGCGGACATGTTTCCTGAATCGACTCGTCAGGACAATGAAGTGTTAAGCAATTACGGTTTGAAAAAACCCTACCTGTTGTATGTAGGCAACGCGTATCCACACAAGAACCTTGAGCTACTGTTGGATGCCATTGAGGAGCTGGTTAAAACCACTTCTGATCTCAAGCTGGTGATGGTGGGAAAAAACGACTATTTTTTCGACCGCTTGAAAGAATTAAGTGTCCGGAGAAAATTGGCCGGTTTGGTTGAATTTACGGGCTATGTTCCCGATGACCATTTACCCGCGTTGTACCGGCAGGCGGTTATCTATGTGTTTCCCTCACTGGCTGAAGGGTTCGGATTGCCTCCTCTTGAAGCGATGCAATACGGAACGCCAGTAGCCAGTTCCAGCGTCAGTTCCTTGCCGGAAGTGTTGGGCGACGCAGCTGCCTACTTTGATCCGAAAAACAAGCGTGCTATAGTAATGGTGCTATCGGATCTGCTTCAGCATTCTGAAAAGCGCGTCTTGCTTCAGGAAAGAGGGTTCCATCAAGTGTCCAAGTACAGCTGGGAGCGCATGGCGAAAGAAACTATTGAATATTACAAAACGGCCACATGAGCCGAGCAAGCAAACCAAAAAAGAATTACAGCCAGGATGTGCCACTTCAGCGCAGTGGCAGCGATCCCGAGGTGCCTGAAGAAAACGTGCTCAACTTGCGGGAAGTGATGTTGCAGCGTGAAATAGAACGCCTGCAGCAGAAACTCGATCATCGTGAGCGGCGAGGTCTTTTTGGTAAAGTCAGCAATAGGTGGGGAGAATTGTCACAGCCAAAACAAAAAAAGGTACCGGCCGAGATAAAAATGACCGATCCCGAGAAAACGGAGTCTGCTCCTCAATCGAAGAAGCGCAAGCCGTCGATAAAGTTTCGCGCCCCGCGATGGAAAATAGAGCGCGTGCACGTCAAATCTTGGTCGGGTTTTATGGCCGCCGCGTTTGTTCTTTTTTTGCCAATTTTTGCTTTTTGGGGTTACCAGCATATAGTAGAGCTGCGGGGAAAGATTCTTGACGTGTCAGTAAGAGCCTTTGATCAACTTGTGCTGGCTGGAGAAGCGGCTACGACCAGCCAATACGATGAAGCGCAGCAAAAGTTTGCCGAAGCCTCTGATTCGTTCCGATTGGCGCAAAATGACCTTGATTCCCTTGGTACGTCGTTATTGTCTTTGTTGAAGTATGTCCCTTTTAAGGGTGAACTGATTTCTTCCGGGGAACATCTGCTCGGTGCCGGTCAGGCTGTTGCCTTAGCCGGTCAGGATATCACCAAAGTGATCGAGCTCGTCAATCCCGAAGTCGCGGACGCCGCTCCCAGCGAACCGAAAAATATCGCTCGGTTATTGGACGAAAGCAGGGAATATCTTTTGCCGGCGTATACGCACGTGACCGAAGCTGTGAATCACTTCAAAAAAATCGATCCCGCCGTGCTGCCGACCGAATATCAATCAGAGGTGGCACGAATCAAGGAATCCTTACCCGAACTGCAGGACAATTTTGAGCGTTTTTTGAAGTTTAGCGATGTATTCTACAAAGTGTTGGGCGGAGAGGGAGAAAAGCGATACTTGATGATCTTCCAAAACAACCGGGAAATGCGCGCTACCGGAGGTTTTATCGGCAGCTTGGCGTTAATTGACGTACTCGAAGGCAAAATCACCAATCTTGAAATTCCAGGAGGAGGCCCCTACGACTTTCAAGGACAACTGACAGAGCAGGTTATTGCGCCTGCCCCTCTGCATTTGGTCAACCCGCACTGGTATTTGCAGGACGCGAATTGGTTTCCTGATTTTCCAACTTCAGCCGAAAAAATCATGTGGTTTTATGAAAAAAGCGGCGGGCCAACGGTTGACGGGGTAATCAGCCTTACCCCCGACCTTGTCACGAGCCTTCTGAAAATCACCGGTTCCATTGACTTGGAAGAAGAATATGGAGTAACTGTCACCAGCGAGAATTTTATAGAAAAGACCTTGCAGGAAGTGGAGGTAGAATACGACCCCGAAACCAACAAGCCCAAGCAATTTATCGCTGATTTAATGCCGATCTTGCTTGATCGACTCTTGACTGGCGATAATCAGGAGTTCTTTGCTGTCTTGGGCGCGCTCAGTGAATCGTTGCAAGAGAAACATCTGCTGATGTATCTCCGCGACGGCTCTCTTCAATCCCAGATTGAGGACCTGGGTTGGGACGGCGGCATAACCAAAACAGCGGGCGATTACCTGATGTTGGTGAATACGAACATCGCCGGAGGAAAGACCGATGCTGTCATCGACCAGTCCGTGAAGCACTCTGTGGCGCTGCAGGCGAACGGTGAAGCCTTGGCCAGCGTAGAGGTGACCAGACTGCACAACGGCTTTCCCGGTGACCCATGGACAGGAGTAAAGAATATTTCCTTCTTGCGTCTCTATGTGCCGGAGGGATCTGAATTGATTGAAGCGTCCGGCTTTGTCGCTCCCGATCCAAAATTGTTTCAGTGGCCTGAGCCTGGTTATCTTCCCGACGCCGATCTGCGGCGCATTGAGGGGCAGGTGATCGTTGACGAGAGAACCGGTACCAGGGTCAACAACGAGTTTGGCAAAACCGTTTTTGGCAACTGGGTACAGGTGGAGCCAGGAGCAAGCGTGACGGTCAAATATACGTATCGGCTGCCATTTCACGTGGTCATCGATAATTTAGTCAATGCATCAGCTCCCTATTCGTTACTTATTCAAAAACAGCCTGGCAGTTTTGATACCCTAATCAGTTCAGAAATCAGCTACCCGGAGGAATTCAGCTTGGCGTGGCGTTGGCCGGTTGATGAGATACGCCAGACAGATACGTATGCCTTGCAATGGAGCACGATTTTGAATCAGGACGCGTATTTTGCCGTTGTGTTTGAGCAAAATTAGTCTGACCTTTCGCTTCAATGGAGGTTTGAGATATCTGAAAGCAATTTTTGCTTGACAAATTTTAGCTCCTTCCATAAACTATCAAATTGTGATCGATCCGAGGACTTGAGAGTCATGTATAGTTTGTTCTTTCTATTCTCAAGTCTTCAGATTGATCACACGATTTGTTTCCGATCGCAGCAAGACGAGGATTTGGTTTTACAAACTTCACTTTGATCAACTGGACCGTCTGGCGTTCTCGTGTCTGCCGATCTTGGGGGAGGGAACCCCGACGAACTGTAGTCATGAAGTCCTCTTCCACCGGCTAATGTCGGATGGATATCTCCTCAGGACATTCAACATTGCAGTTCGGATGTAAACCCTCTCCTGATTCGGCAGTAACGAGCTCATCAGGCGGTTTTTATATAGGTATCCCACTTACCGGAGTGTTCAATATTGTTGTTGTTCGTGTTCAGATTGATTTTTTCGCCTGAAATTGCTACAGTATGAGAGTTTTATGCTGCGAAAATTTCTAGAAAAACTCCAAACAACTATCTTGGGAGGGGCCATTATCGTGGGGGCGGCCTCCATTCTCAGTCGTTTGATCGGGCTGGTCCGCGATCGGCTCTTAGCTTCCACTTTCGGCGCCGGCGACGCGCTGGATATTTACTATGCCGCCTTCCGGCTGCCCGATTTTATTTTCAACATACTCGTTCTGGGGGCCCTTGCCTCATCTTTTATTCCCGTTT
This sequence comes from bacterium, assembly GCA_030699685.1. Classification (GTDB taxonomy): domain Bacteria; phylum Patescibacteriota; class Patescibacteriia; order JAHIZJ01; family JAHIZJ01; genus JAUYLJ01. Next base: position 16,808 of record JAUYLJ010000053.1, read on the forward strand.
TTCTAGAACATTGGAATAAAAACAATCAAGCCGCGGCTAGTAAGGAAGAGGCCTGGCATATCACTAATTCGGTTTTGAATCTGATTTTGGTCGGGTTGCTCGTACTTGGAGGATTGTTATTCCTTTTTACCCCTCAGTTGATGCTGATTGTCGCTCCAGGTTTTGATCCGGAGAAACAAGCCGAAACCGCGCACCTCACCAGATTGATGCTCGTCAGCATCATTTTTTTTGGGATGAGCAATGTTGTCAGCGGAGTACTGAATTCTTTTCGCAAATTTGTGGCGTATTCCCTCGCGCCGATCATGTACAATGTGGGAATTATTTTCGGTATCGTCGTATTGTCCCCCCGCTGGGGAATACAGGGGGCGGCCATTGGCGTGGTGGCCGGCGCCTTGCTTCACTGGTTGGTTCAATTGCCGTCGGCTCGGTCGCTGGGGTTCCGGTATACGCTGGTGCTTGACACCGCCCATCGCGGCGTACGGAAGATTGGCGCGCTGATGATCCCGCGCACTTTGGGATTAGCGGTTGTTCAGATTAACCAAATCGTCATTACCATCATTGCCTCAACACTACGAACGGGCAGCGTGGCGGTGTTTAATCTCGCTACCAATCTTCAGAGTTTTCCCATTAGCGTCTTCGGAATATCCTTGGCTGTTTCCGCCTTTCCCGCTTTCAGCCAGGCATTTGCCGAGCAGAACAATCAGAAATTCGTCAGTCATTTTTCAGAAACATTCCGTAGAGTCCTGTATCTCATTCTGCCCGTTTCAGTAGCGATACTTCTTTTGAGAGCGCAATTCGTCCGCCTGATTTTCGGCGCTGGCGCGTTTGACTGGACGGACACGATCTTGACGGCCGAAACTTTGGGAGTATTTGCCCTGTCATTGTTCGCCCAAAGCCTGATCCCGATGCTGGCGCGATCGTTTTACGCCTTCCAGAACACGAAGACGCCGGTGGCCGTCAGTATTTTCGCCATGGCTTTGAATATCGCGTTGGGAATATTTTTAAGCCGGACCGCAGGCATAATCGGCCTTGCTTTCGCGTTTACGATCTCCAGCATTGTCCACATGGTTCTGTTGCTGGCTCTGCTTCGTATCAGGGTTGGTGATTTGGATGATGTTAGGATTATCCGATCCACGTTCAAAATTCTGATCGCTTCAGCCGCCCTGGGTTTGGTGATACAATGGCTGAAATATGTCATCGCTCCTCTGGTGGACATGCAGACCTTCCTGGGAATCTTCATCCAGACCAGCGGAGCGCTGCTCACGGGAGGGATCGTCTACCTGGTGGTGACTATGGTTTTACAAAGCGAGGAAATCCATATCTTCAGAAACTGGTTTATGCGGGCAGTCCGGACCCTGATTAAGCGCTAACAAATCCGAACGATACACGTCTAACTATCATAGTGATAATGAAAGAAGCAATTCGTAATTTCTGCATCATTGCTCATATCGACCATGGGAAATCCACCCTGGCCGATCGGCTGCTTGAAATTACCGAAACTGTTCCGGAGAGGGAAATGCAGGATCAGCTGCTGGACCAGATGGAGTTGGAGAGAGAGCGGGGCATCACTATCAAGCTGCAGCCGGTCACTCTACGGTATCGTTCGGCCAGCAACGAGATGTTCACCCTTCATTTGATAGACACTCCCGGGCATGTCGATTTTTCGTATGAAGTTTCTCGGACTCTGGCGGCAGTGGAAGGGGCGATACTGCTGGTCGACGCGACGCAGGGGATAGAGGCGCAAACACTTTCCCATTTGTACCTGGCGGTTGAGGAAGATCTGACAATAATTCCCGTTATTAATAAAATTGACCTGCCGAACGCCAACCCTGATCGCGTGGCGGCCGATTTGGAGAAGCTGTTGGGCGTCAAAAAGGAAGAGATTATCGCCATCTCCGCCAAAACTGGGCTGAACGTCGACCAAGTGCTTGAACGGGTCGTTTCCCAAGTGCCGCCGCCAAGGGGCAAAGCTGACCAGCCCCTGCGCGCGTTGGTCTTTGATTCGGTATATGATTCGTATCGCGGCGTCGTGGCCTATATTCGGGTGGTTGACGGTAGTCTGAAAGCCGGAGAACGGATCAAGTTTATCAAGACGGGACAAAGCACTGAGGTCCAAGAAGTAGGCTGGTTTACGCCTGCCTTGAAAGCCGGAGAACGGCTTACGGCCGGTATGATCGGGTACATTGTGACCGGATTGAAAGAGATTGGCCACTCGCGCGTCGGTGACACTCTTACCGCTGAGAAAAACGAAGGAATTGACCCCTTGCCCGGGTATAAGACCATCAAACCCATGGTTTTTGCCGGTTTGTACGCCAAGGAAGGAGACGAATACCCGAAACTGCGTGACGCGATCGAAAAATTGAAATTAAACGACGCGTCATTAGTGTATGAAGCCGAACATTTTCCAGCGCTTGGTTTTGGCTTTCGGGCGGGTTTCCTCGGCCTGCTTCATTTGGAGATCGTTCAGGCGAGACTAGAGAGGGAATACGACGTTGACCTGGTAGTGACCTCGCCAAGCGTGGCTTATCGTGTCAGGGAAAGAGGAAAACAAGAAATGAGCGCCATTCATAGCCCGCTTGAACTGCCCGATCCTGGCACGATTGAAGCGATAGAAGAACCGTGGCTGAAAGTAGATATCGTCAGTCCGGCCGAATATGTTGGACCAATCATGAAGCTTGTCCAGGAAAATCATGGAATCCAGAAGTCTCTTGAGTATCTTGATCCTGAGCGGGTGATTCTCCAGACTGAAATCCCTCTCGCTGGTGTAGTGATTGATTTCTATGATAGACTGAAAAATGTCACCAGAGGCTACGCTTCGTTAAACTATGAGTTTCTTGAGTATCGTGAAGCCGATCTGGTAAAATTGGACATTCTTATCGCCGATCAGCCCGAAGAGCCATTGGCTCAAATTGTGCGGCGAGACGATGCGTACTCTCATGGACGCAGAGCGGTCGAAAACTTGGCCGAGGTACTTCCCCGGCAGCAATTTGAGGTCAAAATACAGGCAGCGATTTCCGGCAAAGTCATAGCTTCCTCACGACTGGCTCCATTGCGAAAAGACGTGACTGCCAAACTCTATGGAGGAGACGTCACGCGCAAAAGAAAACTGCTGGAGAAGCAGAAACGAGGCAAAAAGCGCCTGAGGGCGATGGGGCAGGTAGAAATACCGCCCAATGCCTACCTCTCGCTCCTCAAAAAGCGCTAAGTGTAGAACGCCGGCAGGATCGTGAATGCTACCATGGCGAGGATACCGACCAGGGAAACAATCATCCAGATAACGCGTATTTTCTTCTTGTGTCTATTCATCATCATATGTTCGAAGGATATTTTACCAAATACTTGAAAGAAGGGGAAGAGGTTATCAGTATTGAAAGAAGATACTACCTCACTTTTGTTTTTCAAGCCGCGTTAGCGCTTATGTTGGTACTCATTCCCTTTTTCTTTCTCTTTCCTCTATTTCGACTAGGCGGATTCGGCGTGCTAAGTTTTTTTGCCCTTCTGCTGCTTGGTCTGGTGGTGCTGACTCGACAGGGCGTCATGTACTACCTGAACGGCTTGGTGATAACCAAGGAGCGAATAATGGATTTCGATCAACGGGGGCTCTTCAACCGCGTTGTTTCCGAGACCACTTACGCCAAGATCCAGGATGTTAGTTTCGAGATCAAAGGGGTGTTGCAAACCATGTTGAACTACGGAAATCTTGAAATTAAGACGGCCGGAGCCCAGGCCTATCTTGAGATCAATGTTGTGGCCGAACATAAGCGCATCCTGGAAATGATTACAAGATTGCAGACAGAA
>JAUYLJ010000069.1 GCA_030699685.1 bacterium
GACGCTTCAATCAGCTTTGAGGCGGCCGACTTGCCAAAGGCGACTACTTCCACCTGCTGGCCGATGAATTTCAAATACTCGACCAGAGGCACAAAATCGCCGTCTCCGCTGACAATGACTATCACGTCAAATTTGTCAGCCAGACGGATCGCGTCCACTGCCACGCCCACGTCCCAGTCACCTTTTTTGGCCCCGCCAAAAAAAATCTGCAAATCCTTCATCTTGATTTCAAATCCCTGGTTCGAGAGCGCGTCAAAGAAACTTTGTTCTTCCGGAGAGTCCGCCTTGATCACGTAAGCAATGGCACGGATCAGTTTCCGACCGGCCACTGCGGTTTTCAGAATCTCGCCGAAGTTTACTTTGGAATTGTAAATATTCTTGGCCGAGTAGTACATGTTCTGGACGTCAACGAAAACGCCCACCCGCTGGTCTGAGTGTTTTATCATCGTTTCAGTTTGAGCTTCTTGATCAACGCCTCGTAGCTCTCGTTATTTTCTTTCTCCAAGTATTTGAGCAATCGGCGGCGCTGTCCGACTTTGCGCAAGAGGCCCCGCCGGGAGGAAAAATCCTTCTTGTGGGTCTGCAAATGTCCGGTCAGCTCGTTAATTTCTTCCGATAAGATAGCAATCTGAACCTCCGACGAACCTGTGTCCTTGTCGTGAGTTTTGAACTTCTTAATAAGTTCTTCCTTCTTCTTTTTTTCAACTGCCATTGTGAACAATCTCCCTGGTACGCGACACCCGAGTCGCGTGCGGCAAAACGCGCAACCAAGGAGGCGTGAATCAATAAATAAGCACTGGAGAGAATACCACAGAAGCAAAGTGGTGTCAAACTGCCGGTTCAGATTGTCGCCGTTGGCAATCCCCTGTATACTACACCGATAGCGCCCTTGATTCTTTAATCGTATGATGCAAAAAATCATTCTTGGAGGAGTAGCGATTATTATTCTGGCCGGCGCAGGCGCGTTCTATGTCTGGTCACGAGGAGCAGATAGGGAAACCGGACAGAATACCTCCAACTCAAACCAAGACGATACCCCGCTAATTAATGAAGCCACTTCTATGTCAGATACGAATACCCAGATCGACAAGCTGGCCGTATTACCGATTGCCGAAATGAAAACCAACTACGGCACGATGAAAATTCAGTTCTATACCGCCGAAGCTCCGGAACTCACCAAGAATTTTATTGAGCTGGCTCAGTCAGGATATTACAACGGCCTGACATTTCACCGGATCATCCCCGGTTTTGTGGCGCAGGGCGGCGACCCCTTGGGAACCGGCACGGGCGGACATAGTTATAAGGGCGAAGGCGAGGGGTTGGCCGATGAAGCAGGCGCCCTGGCTTTGAAACACCTTCCCGGCGCGATCGCCTGGGCCAAGTCGTCCCTGCCCAACTCTATCGGCAGCCAATTCTACTTTGCCTTGGATAACCTTACCCAGCTCGATGGCGGCTATTCCGTCTTTGGTCAAATGGTAGAAGGACTGGACGTACTTGAGAAAATTGGCGCGGTCGAAACCAACGCCGCCGACAAACCGGTCCAGCCGGTAACGATCGAAAGCGTGACGATCAGCCAAGAGTAACTTAAATAATAAACATCCGACGAGACTCGTCTCAGCTCAGTCGCGTTTTTGAGCATGAAAAAAACCGGCGTGACCATGCTGAGATCAAGCGCAGGAGCAGTGCTCCTACGAGCGTCAACGGTAAATCACCCGCAACTTCCCCCAAGAGGTCATTACGACTGGCGTGGGTAGCGCTTCCTCCACCACGAAGCTTGTTTGACCATGGAGGAACAGCTCACGATCATCCAAAAGGATGACCGCTCGAGCCGAGATGTCGTATTTGCCGCTGGTGAGATCATGGAACACGCAGCGATGAAAGAAAGTCGTCGCTACCGCCTCCCCAGAGACCATCACGCCCGCCACTTTCAGGAACAATGAGATTGTTCTTTCCTCAATCGAACACAGCTCATCGAGGAGGATAAAGTAGCTGGCGTCACTCGAGTCCCAAGTGACTTCCAGGCTGACCGTCACCGAGTCAGTGCTCGTGACATAGTCCGGCCAGACTTCTAGACGCAGATCAGCCGCACTGCTTGCCGAACTGGCTGGAAAAAAGAGCAAAAAACCAATCAGCATCCCCGCGTTCATGTGAATCTCCTCCAGTCGTTGGTATGATCCAGTAGTGACCTACTATACGCTGTTTTGAAAGGAAGGTCAAACGATATGTAGGGTTAATGAGTTGATTGGTAACTGGTTAATTAGGGAATTACATACATACAATAGCCTTGACGGAAAAGCGCGAATAAACTATTGTCTACTGTTAGTCCGTAAAAATACAATTGAAAATCGCGGACTCTTTCCTTTCTTCTCTTCAGCAAGGCCTATCATGACTGATTGAAACCGAGGAAAGGAGAGCAAACCCATGTCCACATCGCACAAGTTCTTTGACGGCCTGCCGCAAGGCCATATCGACGCCAACAACCGTTTCTTCGAGGCACTCCGACCGATCCACATCGTCGGTCCCGAGGACGTCATCTTCGAAGATTGGATGCCGCGGATGGACTGGCCGCCGCGCGTCCGGCTGCACGTCATCCGCACTCTTCTGGCCTACGCCTGGGAGACCGCGGTTGCGAATCCCGAGGAGTGGGACTACGGAACAGTTCGTCCGGACGAAGTCGACAGCGCTGAGGCAGCCACAGCACAGTTCCTCACGGCACTCCGTGGCCTGCATACGCACCCGGATCTGAGCGGTGAAGAGTCGGCGGATGTCCACACCATCTGCGACCGGATCGCCGAGCGGCCGCTGAGCCAGAGATGGCGCAAAGTGTCGGACGTTGCTCGACTCTTGGTCGAGTGGGCGATTGAGGCGCCCGAGCACGGATTCCATACCCTGTACATGGAGGGCACCCTCGGGTATCGCCTTGGAATCCTCGGTTGGCCCGGCTACGAGTCGTACACGTGATGCGGCCTCTGAAAATGGTATGACCGCATCGTAGCACTCTTCCCTCACCATCGTGGTGGGGGTTTTGTTTTGGTTATAAGCACCTTGCCACTTCCTTACTTGTGTCGTAAAATGCACACATGGCCAGTCCCTCACTCAAACAACTGATCGCCGACTTTCTCGACTATCTGGAGATCGAGCGCAACTGCTCCCTGGCCACGAAACGCAATTACGAATTCTATCTGGCCACCTTCCGGGAATTCGTCAAAGTCGCCAAAGCCGAGCAGATCACCGGCGAGCTCGTCCGCAAGTACCGCCTCTGGCTCAACCGCCAAAGCACCGTCCAAGGAGAGGCGCTGAAGAAAAGCACTCAGAATTATTATCTAATCGCTTTGCGTTCATTTTTGAAATACTGCGCCAAACGCGACGTCACTACCCTGGCGCCGGAAAAAATCGAGCTGGCCAAGATGCCGGACCGGGAAGTCACCTTCATGGAGGGCGACGACCTGGAGCGCTTTTTGGATGCCCCGCTAGAGACGCCGGAAGCCGACATCATCAAAAAACGCGATAAGGCCATCGTCGAAACGCTTTACTCCACCGGACTGCGCGTATCTGAGCTCTCAAGTCTCACCCGGGAAATGATTAACTTCAACAAAGACGAGTTCACGGTCCGGGGCAAAGGCAGTAAGTTGCGGCTGGTTTTCCTGTCAGCCGATGCCAAGAAATGGCTCAAGCAATATCTCGAGGTCAGGCAGGACATTTCGCCCGCGCTTTTTGTCCGGCACGACCGGGCCGCGGGAAAGAATACCGATGCCGAGCCATTAACTCCCAGAAGTATCCAAAGACTGGTCCAGCGCTACGCCAAGGCGGCTGGCATCACAAAACGAATTACTCCCCACGTGCTTCGACACTCTTTCGCCACCGACCTTCTCACGGGCGGTGCCGACATCCGCTCAGTCCAGTCCATGCTCGGCCACGCTTCCATCACCACCACTCAAATCTACACGCATATCACTGATCAGAAGCTTAAAGACGTGTACCACTCATTCCACGATCGAAAACGAGGCAAAAAACCTCCTGAGAACATTGACGCTCAAGAATAGCAAACGTATAGTCAAACAGCCTCCCGCCTTGCCTGGCGCCCCTGTAGTTCAACGGATAGAACAGCGGCCTTCTAAGCCGCGGATCGAGGTTCGATTCCTCGCGGGGGCACCAGACAAGGTGGTTGAGTCGTTAATATCCGTGAGATTCTCGAAGCTCCAAAACATTTGAAACAGCGCTAAGATCCCGCTATGTTGTGGGGCTCGCGAGAACGACGGGTAAGACTGCCAATATATATTCATTAGTTGAAACCCTCTTGTTATGTCTAAGAAAACATTACAATTAGATAAATCTCATAGACTGCTTGCCCCGCGAATTGCCTATCTAGTGACAAGCATAGACAAGGGTGGCATTGTTAATGCGGCTCCGTTTTCAAATGTGACATCCGTTTCTACAGACCCGCAGCGCTTGGTGCTGAGTGTGTACAAAGAGTGGGACACAATACGAAATATCCAAGAGGTGGGTCAATTCGTTGTGAATGTCCCGTCAAAACATTTACTTCGGCAAATCTGGATCTGCGGCGATAAATATGCGGGGCATCCAATACCGAGCAAAGTTAATGAGCTGGAAATTGCCGGACTCGAGGCCATGCCTTCTGAAAAAGTACAGCCGCCGCGAGTGAAAGATTGTTTTGGACACCTTGAATGTGAAGTACAATGGATTAAAGACGTGGGTAATCATTTTCTTGTCCTTGGTGATATTGTCGCCGCGTCGTATACCGAGGGATGCCTTGATGAGAACATGGTTCAAGTTATAAACAAAACACTGCCGCTTCTTGAAGTCTGTCGCGGATATTTCACCAGTCCCGCTGACGTTGTCGAAGTCGATCGTGAAACAATAAAAAATGAGGTTAACGGCAAACTGGCCCAAAAGGGTATTCGTGTTCCTCCCGAAATTAAGAAATACGAAAAGCTGAAAATCTCAGAAAAGTAAAAACGCATACTGCTAATTTACTTCCCAAAGGAAGGTAATTTCTAAATAGCCATGTGGAAATATTAATTATGCTCATCCTCGCTTCCAAAAACTCCGACGTCGCCGAATTTTCTAAATACTTTCTCCAGCCGCCGGAGAGAACCAAAGTTCTGCGTGTCACCACCGCCGGCCGCGACGTTCCTGACGCCACCTATCTTGAGCGTGGAATGGAAGACTGGACGCAGCTGGGCATAGAGCTAACCGATTACGACATCAAAGGGAAAGACCAGGACGAAATCCGCCAGGCGCTTAAGGGCAAGAACGCTGTTTTCGTCGCCGGCGGCAACGGCTTTCACCTACTCAAGGCGATCCGCGAAAGCGGCTTTGAGGAGGTCGTCCGGGAATTTCTCGACCAAGGTGGGACATACATCGGAGCAAGTTCCGGTGCGTATGTAGCCGGGCCGAGCATCGAACAGCACGCTCTGCTCAAGCCCGAGTGGAACACGGTCGGACTGACCGATTTCACGGCGATGAAGCTCGTACCCTTCATGGTTAAATGCCACGCGACGAAAGAAAAACTGTCGCGCTACCGGGAATTATTCAAAAATCTCAAACATCCGATCCGTTTTCTGCAAGACGGCCAGTTTTTCGTGGTCAATCGCGAAGGCAAAGTGGAACGTCACGGTCAAGGAGTAGAATTGCAATAAATAACATTTCCACGGAACACCGTGAAAGAGAAAAGCCGCCTTATTCAGATGAAGGCTTCGCCAACTCAAACGAGCGATGTTCACTTATTATCCTCTATATTGATATGGGAAGCAGTGCGATAGAGAAAGTATCGTTTTTTTTACTTCTCACTTATCTATTCTAATAAAGAGTATCTTGGTATACTGCTGAAAACAGGTATTGCCCTTTCGAACACAGCGCTCCGCCATTGAAAAGGAGGTCCTAAAGTGGTAAAGCGCATCAAGCCGTTCTCAGTATCTAGATTTTTGTGTACTGCCTTTCTGCAATTTGCAGCTTTGCTCAGCCTGCTATGGTTGGGCACAGCAGCCATGGGTACCAAGTTGCACTATGCAATTGGCCAGTTCGTCGTTGTGTTTTTTGCCGCGGAGCTTGTCACCTGCGGATTCGAGTGGTTCTTCCACCGCTACATCCTGCACTCGATACTCCTCAATCCTCTGCGCAAAACCGCAATCGAACATCGCAGGCATCATAGACTGACACCGGGGCGCGACTTCCCCATCACCAAACCGGAGCAACACGAAGCGGAAGCCTTCCCGTGGTGGGCGCTGTCTGCCTTCTACCTGGTCTTCGCTCCAGCAATAGTTGGCGTCCAGATGCTGTTCCCGTCCTGGCCGATTCTCTTGGGCGGATTCACTGCCGTAACGTGGTCGATGTGTTTCTACGAGGTAGCACATCACTGCCAACATCGGCCCCTCGCGTGGTGGCAACGTTTTTTTCGTCTGCCATTGCTAGGCCCCGCGATCCGCGCCTACTATCTCGATCACCTGATGCACCACATCCACGTGAAAAGCAATGAGGCAATCAGCGGTTTCTTTTGCGGATTCCCGCTGGCTGATTATATGCTTGGAACGCATCATCGGCCGGCGAGTCTCCAGCCTGACGGAACATGTAGCAACAATCAAGACTTACGGATTGGTCGTCCCGTTCCGCTGGTCCGATGGCTTGATACTCTAGCCTCTCATAGAGAGGCCCGAAGTAAGCTGCGTGAGCGCTGTTGACACAAGCCCGACCCTGAAATTTGAAGAGGGCGGGCTTTTTCTTTCTATCGGAATTATTCCATATGGGTTAAAGCCACTCCTAGGTGGAAATAATTTCTTCGTGAAGGAACATCAAGGAAAACAAACACTATTTGCTTCTCCTCTTAGTTTTCACCTCAAGCATTCTATCCACCTCTTGCAAGACGGCCTTTTCGGGAAAATTTAATTTTTTCAAAAATAGGCAATATACATTCATCGCCGACTCAATAGTGGCTTGCTAATATGTGTAGCACGCTTGACATTGTTTTTTACAGCTGACATACTGTCTCCATGGGGATCAAAGTGGAAAACCGACTGCGCGAATTGCGAAAGAAAAAGGGGTCGACCCAAGAACAGCTGGCAACGGAGTTGGGGGTTACCCGCCAAACCGTCATTTCAATAGAGCGGGGCGAGTATATTCCCACAACCGGATTATCACTGCGAATTGCGAAATATTTTAACACTCAAGTGGAAAAGATATTTTGGCTCGCTGGAAATTAATACCTGCCTATGTTAAAAGAGAAACAGGTTTTGTTCAAACTCATCATCGTGTTGTCCGGTTTAGCCGCCATGGCCAGCAGAATCGACGCATTTATTTACTCCCAATATTTCTATTGGTTGGGTATTCTGCTTGGAATCATTGCCATCCTGCTCGTGATATACATTGGTATTGCCATAAAACAGCAAGTGACAAAATAGTAATCTTCATTAATGTCTAAACCCATGTCGATAACGAAACAAGTTTTCCTTATCCTCATACTTATATTCGGGTTCGCGGCTATTACCGCCGGGATTGGCACGTATTACAATCCGGCCTACCCAGACTGGCTGGGAATCATGGTCATTGCCATCGGTGTTCTGGTGGTCGTGTTCTCCGTCGGGATCAGCATTCGGGAAACGGTCTACCGCCAGCCCCAAACGCTGAACCCCTCGCTCACATTCCGAAAAGTCTCGCGGATGGCTTACCTCGTGTTGTGGCTCGCCCTGGTGATCCGGTATCTCCCAAGCTCCACGTCGGATGATCTTGAACCCCTTCCCTACTGGGCCATTGTACTGGTGTTCACGGCTGGCGTGGTCATATTGTTTTACACAAAACATCACAAAGAACAATCGCTCTGGGACGTCCTAACGCTTCAAGCCCAAGACGAACGTGAGCAACGTATCATTGACGCGGCCGGGCGCAAAACCTACGCCTTTACTCGGATCGTCCTGTTGATCATCGTCCTGCTGTTTCTCAGCGGCCTGTTCACGACTGAGATCCGGCTGAATGCTTTTGGTCTGGCCATGATCATCTGGGCGGTTATTTTCTTCATTCACGCATTTTTTGAAATGCAAGTCGGGGATTCCGTCGCCAAGAAAGGGTAAGCTTGTCTGAGCAATGGGACGGCGATTTCATCGTTGTTAGGGATAATGGGGTCACGGAGTTCCGCGGCCAAGGCAAAAAATTAACACTCATATCATGAACAGTAAAAACTCCGAGCATCAGCTGCTCGACTACAACCAAATCACCGAACAGATTTTCATTGGCACCAACGCTTGCTGCCAAACGCACTTTGAGAAAGAACTCCTGGCCAAAGGCATGAGAGCCGACATTAGTCTGGAGGAGCATCACCTGGACGCGCCCTACGGAGTGGAGTATTTTCTTTGGCTACCAACGAAAGACCATAGGCCGCCGAGTCCACGCCAGTTAAAACTCGGCGTCAAGGCGCTTCAGGACTTGGTTGAAGAAAGCATCAAGGTTTATGTCCACTGCCACAATGGCCACGGCCGGGCGCCGACTTTGGTGGCCGCTTTCTTCATTTCCCAAGGACAAACAGTTGATGAAGCAATCAAGCTGATCCACGAAAAGCGCCCAGTCATCCACCCCGAACAATCACAGATTGAAGCCCTACGGGATTTTGCAGAGTTAGAAAAGTATTCATAACACGAGACAAACCAAAACCGTACGGTTCATGTTTGAGGCGGTCCATAACTAGGCCAGACGCTCTGTCCACTTCATTTTAGTCAGCAAAAAAAACCCGCTGGGTCATAGCGGGGTGCGTTGGCGTACTAACGATTGAAGTAGTCCACGCCGAGGACGCTCATTGTCTCGATCTCGATCTCAGCCGTGCCCGGATTGCCGCGTCGGTTGAAGCTGAGTGATACCAAGATAGATGAGTCGTCACAGTCCGCGAGCCATGATCCAGGGACTGTGAGCGGACCCGCGACATAGATCACTTGACCATCGCCTAGATTTCGTACCTCGGTGAGCCGGTGCCCGACGCTCGGGCTGTCACTGACGCAAGCGATGAACACAGAGGCCAGGATTCCCGGATCGGTTCGAGTACGAATCCGATAGTACACCTCGATTTCATTATAATCCCCGAAGTCGTTGCGCGAGTCAGTGGTCAAGGCGAGCCATTTCTGATTGACGTTTTCGTCGTCCAGTTCGAGTGAGAAAGAAACGATGGAATCCGCCTGCGAGACCTCGAGAACTTGCCAGCGCTCCATATAGTCTCTGTTGGCAAGCATCGTGCGCATGAACTCGCCGGGATAGTGCTGGGAAGGTGTTGTGGGGGTTTCCTTGGAGCAACCAATGAGCACCAACAACGTGGCCGCCGCAAAACCCAGAATACAAGCTCTAGTCATAGGCTCCTCCTTGAGGTGGGGGTGTTTGGCCGCTCAGACTGACTGCGTCGACTGGGTAGTCAACTTCCACCTTCCGTCACTGGTGAGACTGTACACTGGTACAGCATCCCTTGGAATGCGCTTGCTAACATACCCATCACGCTGAAGGTGCTCCAGTCTCCTCAGCATCTCGCTCGAAGTCGGAACGGGTACACGGTCCGCTTCCAGACCGTCGAGGATTTTGTACATACTCAGTTCTTCCCCAGCGCGGTGCAGGACAATCAGAACCTCCAGCCTCCTCTTTCTATCCAACCATCGCCGGCACATCAACCACAGTATAAGCAAACAGCAGACTCCTACGATTCTGAGACCTGGCTGCATCCTGAAGGCCCTCCTCCTTATGCGATGTCCCTTTCGGCTCACGGCTGACAGCGTTTACCGCCAGCAGATTCAATGAACCATAAACTCATCCCCCGAAGCTATCACTTCCTCCGGGGCTTGTCAATCATGCGCGCGCGGCGTTTACGGTAATCTTTCAGCCAGTCGCCAAAAATAAGACCCGTGATCGAGTCACTATTATTCGATGAACCGCTACGTCACACTTCGGCAAAGGCCACCACGTAGTTCTTGCCGTAGACTTTGAGGCAGCGCGGGCAAGTGGTGTAAAAGAAATACAGCTTTTTTATTTCTTGACCCCGGTTTTTGACATATACGTCCATTTCCATGGCCCATTTCCCGGCGTGCTGAAATGATCCTTCAAACACCTTGGTCAGATAATGGCCGCTTAAGGTCGTCACCTCCTCTGCGGGAACATCTTTAGTCACGGCGAAAAAATGTTCACTTTTCCAGGCCGAGGGATCGTGGGTCAGAGTCAGGTAATGGTCGTCCGGGAAAGCGCCGGCTTTTTCAATATTGGCCGAAACCTTCTTGAAAACGGAACCCATGTTGAGCGGAATATGAAAGAAGCTCCGGGTCTTGGCTTTGACAAACTTTTTATTGTCGAAAATCAGTTCAGTCTCCCACCCCTCGGGGTTGAAGCGCGGACAGCAGCCGGTTTCCGACTTGTCCATATTCATGACCGGCAGTTGATTGGTTTCCATTGTGGAAAGCGTTAATGATTACATGCCACCCTATATTGTACTCCCAAAGCCCCCGAAAGGTATAGAGGGTATACATACAATGAAGGCCAGTTCCCTATTCTCGGCCAAATATCGCCTTTCGAAGTTTACCTATACAAGCACTTGCCAATAGAGCGTGCCTGTGCTAGTATTGGCGATCATCTGACATTGTAAAAGAGTCCGAGTCACATCTTCATGACACAACCCACGCAGCCAGCGTCATTTCACGGCCTGAACCTCGCGCCAAAACTTCTTGAAATCCTCGAGCGGCTGCGATTTCATGAGCCAACGCCCATTCAAGAAAAGGCGATTCCTTTCGCTATAGAGGGAAAAGACCTGATCGGGATCGCTCAAACGGGAACCGGCAAGACTCTGGCTTTTGGCTTGCCGATGCTCCAGAACCTGGCCCGTCTCCAGGGACAAGGCTTAGTACTGTTGCCAACCCGGGAACTCGCCGCCCAGGTGGAAGAAATGCTGCTGCGTCTGGGCGTGCCTTTAGGACTGCGGACTGCGGTGATTGTCGGCGGCGCGTCGATGGTACGCCAAACGCAAACCTTGCGAAAACGGCCGCACATCATCGTGGCCACACCTGGTCGACTGATTGATCACTTGCGTTCCCGCCCCAATCTTCTTGATCAGGTGCGTGTTCTGGTATTGGATGAGGCTGATCGAATGCTTGATATGGGTTTCGCGCCGCAGATTGAGCAAATCTTGTCTCGCGTGCCAAAGAAGCGCCAGACCCTTTTATTCTCGGCCACCATGCCTAAAGGTATCGTAGCGATCGCGCAAAAGTACATGGCCATGCCGGTACAGGTGGAGATTGCCCGGTCAGGAACCGTTACCGATCAAGTTGATCAAGAAATTCTATTTGTCTCAAAAGAACGCCGATTGCTTCAAGTGGAGCGCCTACTGAAACACTATCACGGGACGGTATTGATTTTTTCCCGAACCAAATGGGGCGTGAAAAAACTGACTCGGGATATCCGGGCCATGGGCCACCAAGTGGCCGAGCTGCACTCAAACCGGACTCTCGCCCAGCGGCGCCAAGCCCTCGAAGGTTTCAAGCGGGGACAGTATCGGGTGCTGGTAGCCACGGATATTGCCGCTCGGGGTATTGACGTGAAAGACATCGAGCTGGTCTTGAACTTTGACTTGCCCGGTTCGCCGGAGGACTATGTCCATCGGATCGGCCGCACTGCCCGGGCGGGTAAAAAGGGCAAAGCAATTTCTTTCGTCATGCCGGACCAGCAACGCGATGTCAAAGATATCGAGCGCCTGATTCGGATGCAGCTCCCGGTTGGCGCGGGGTCAGACCCGGCACCGAGAGTGACCGCTGGCCGCTCGCGTCAATCTGGTCAAGGGCCTCGTCGTTATGGTCGGCCTTTTCGACCGCAAGGTTCCGGCGCAGGTCAGTGGCGGCGCGCATCACGGAATCGATCCCGGCCACAGCGCTAAACTGCGTCCAGAAATATCAACTCAATCTACTAAAAAACCATTCCACGGCGGAATGATTTTTTGATATTGATATTGCCAGTCTTACTTTTTGCGTTTCTTGGCTTTCGCTTCCAGCATCAATCTCTTTGCTTCCAGTCGCTTCTTGGTTTTTCGGGATTTGGTTTTTTGAGGTCGTCCGACCGCGTGCCAACGTTTTGCCATAACAGTGCGCGTTAATTGATATCTCAACAAGTCTAGCTGATACCGAGGAGGAAAGCAACCATTGTTACTTTCAACGCCAGCCAGCTAGAATCCTTTTTTATTCAAAGAACTACCGTGGTAAATTCAAAAATTTCGGGGTGGTGGCTGGTCAGCCTATCGGGAGGCGGGAGGATCGAGACTAATTGATGGAAACGATGTCTGGGGTGGTCGATGGGGCTCGAACCCACAACCGCCGGGACCACAACCCGGTGCTCTACCATTGAGCTACGACCACCCCAAACACAACTTCCTTCGTTCCTTGTTCCAATTCAACAAGCCGCATACCAATTTTTTCAAGCATCTGCCTCCTCACCATAATCACCAGCGATTATAGTCTGTTTTTGCGTTGTTGGCAAGAACCAAGTTGACCGCGATTTTGTTCACTTGTATCATGCTAGTAACTGCTTTTCATCAAAGAGCCGCAACCTACCCTCAACCCAAGAGGTACCTATGTGCGAGTCGGAAAAGACCATGGCTGACGCCAAAGTTGGCGAACAGTGCCCCATGTGCAAGACGGGAGCGGTCAACATCACCTACGGCTGAGGTGTATTTGTCCAGTGCAGTTTGCACTGGGAACATTCTCGGCGAGCGACCGACGAAGAACAACGGCAGCACCCTCAGACCACCCACCACACCGCCCCTTCCCCAGCCTCTACCCGGTAGAGGCTTCTTCTTATAGCATAACCGCTATTGACAGCACCCAGGAAAAAATTGTAAACCAAAAGAAACCCCCTACTCCCTTCGGAAAGGAGGGTGCCAATGAGCTCATTCCGCTACGTAGATACGCCGCCCGTGCTCGGGCCTATGCCCACACCCCTCGAAAAGATGGTGATGGATAGAATCAGCCAGTGCGACAGCGGCTGCTGTCTGCATGATCCTCCTCCGGAGGAGGTGGTGCAAATCAAGTTCCAGGGAGACCGCGACTGGTATCTCTGGACCATGGCCCAGCACTTCGGCCTCGAAACTGGCGGTCGCCCTGTTACGAACATTCCGCTGCCAAGGGCTTACGAGCCCGGACACTCCCATGCTGCTTAGCGGCCTGGGAGTTTTGTTATGCCAAACCATAAAAAAGACTGACCCGTGAGTCAGTCGTGTGGCAACCTCGAGGGCTGTACCACGCTAGCCTATGGTTGAAGAGCTAGGTGGCGCGGCGGGTCGAGGTAGCCGGTTTCAGGATCATCATCAGGGCACTCCTTCCGGGAACCGAGGCTCCCATGAGGTTCACTGATGGCCCACCAAGCGGCTGACGAATGAAGCAAGCGCCGGATTCAGGATCCGAAACGACACCCATAGCGCCATCCCGCTGGGGGGCTGTTTGTGCGTTCGACAAGGGCCGAACACAAATCGAATATTACCGGCAATTTACTTTGTCGTCAAATATACTGGTCGCGCTTGGCCCGGAAAATTAATTCCGTGGTTGGAGCGTCCGCCGCGCCACCATGATGCAAGAACCATCGGCCATGCCGATCAAACCAAGCTCCGTGATCCTTTGCCTGACGGCGTCACTGTCCGCTCCGGGCTGAAACCAGACCTTGGTCACGCCAGCGCTTTTCAATTCATCCAGCACCTTCAGTCCAACGGCCGGTGGCACAACGAATACCGCCACGTCCGGCTTCTCAGGCAGATCAGCCAGAGTGGGGTAGACGGCGATACCATCAATGTCGGAATAGTGCGGATTAACCCCAACCACCTTATATCCACCGCTATGCAAATCCTTCAGAACCCGATAACCGTATTTCTCCTCATTGGTGGTGGCGCCGATCACCGCGAAGCGCGTTCCAGGCGCTAAAAATTCTTTCTGGATGTCCATACAAACAGTGTAGCAAAAAATGTTGATAAAAGAAAAAACGACTCAAGGTTGAGACTGAGCCGCTGCCTCCGAAGCTACTGCTTCTGGATGCGGGACGTTCGCCACTCATCCCGGAACAAGATGAACAAAGCTGGAATGATCAAAACGATCGCCCGGAAGTAGAACCACGCCACCGATCGTAACATGCTGCCTCCCGGTCTTAGCCCTTGATCACCCTGGAACCGCGCGGTTGATGGTAGATTCCAAGCCAAAACTTGGACGCCCGAGGTGCGTGAGTGGTCATATCGCCATGAACCAGTATCTGACCGGCGCCGACTTGAACCTCTTGGCCGCTGTCGGTCGTGTCTTCGAGAGTACCGGCCAGGGTGATAATCAGTTCCCCATAGCGTCCCCCGGGAAGATGTTCATGGTCGGGAGCCGCTCCTCCTTCAATCGCGGCCATCACCCACACCTCACCGGTCTCACGATTGCCACCCAGGACAGCAAAGGCGGTTCTGCCTTTTCCTTCCTCGGCCGGCGGTTCTTTCCACTTGAGGAAGCTGAGAACCCGCATGGCCGACTCGACAGAATTGATCGGGTCTGTCCTGACGGGCAACACGGGCAAACGGATGACGCTTGTATCTGACAAGGTTCTTCCCTCCTCTGCTTCGATGACGGCATCATTGGTCACGACAGTATCCATACTGTACTCACTTGCGCGATCGGAGTCAACGCCCCTCCTTGACGCGCGTCGAAGGATCGCCTAAGATTGGCTCGGATCATTTCATCTGAGCTATCGCTTCAATCCCGGATCGCGCCGTGTCTCTAGAACAGGGGGGAATATGAACCCGTTGCGTCGCTTCCTTTTCGTTGTCGCCCTGCTGCTGCCGCTGAACGCGATGGCCCAGACCGACGGAACACTGTATCAATTCCGTTATCAGGCGGCGGGCGGAAAGGCCGACCGCTTCGTGGGCAACCAGCCGGTCGGCGATATCCGCCAAGGCTCGCTGCGCCTGGATGTCTTCGACAATCATATTCACCGCTTCGCGCTCGAGTACGAGAATTTCGACAATCGCGTGCCGGGTTCCTTCGGGCTTGAGTTGCCGGAAGAGCGTTTTTCTATCGCTATCGACCACCCGGTCGGACCTGGTTGGGATCTCGTCGCCGCCGGCAACATGTACTCCTACAACACCGACGAATCCTACTGGGCCTACGGACTCTACCCCAGTCACCTCTGGGACAGCCGGGTGACCGTGCCTGGCTTCGAACAGCGGGACGGAACGCCAACCTATCGTAGCCACCGAATCGCGTTCGGCTTCGAACGCGATATCGAGAATGCCACGCTCGGCTACGGGTACCTCCGCTGGTATCCGAGTCCGACCGCGTTCTTCGCCGGATTTTCCCGCGAGGAATTTACCGGGCATGGGTTTCCGCTGCCCCGCTTCGTCTATGAGCGTCTCGGCGGCGGAGCCATCATACCCTTCCCCGGACAGCTCAAAGCGCTGGCCGGTGCCACCTACAACCTTGATGAGGCAGAAGTAACCTGGACTGCCGGCCTGGCTCGTATCGCCGAGCTGCGGTCGGACGGAATGAACCCGGCCTTCTTCCTGGCTGTCAGGCAGAAGCCCGAGGCGTTCTACTCGCTGGGCATCGTCACGCTCTGGGGCAACACGCTCAACGAGATGGCGGTCCCTGGAATCTACGAGGCCTTCTACCGTGGTTCTCTCAATCAATCGCGTGTCGTCAGCAACCGCGACTTCAATACCGTTGGCGTCGGCCAGGCCTACGACGCGCAGGACTTCGGTCGGCTGGTGCTGACCGGAACCAGCCTGAAGATCCAGGCTGGCAGTACCGACCTCGAAGTGGAAGAAGTGGTGGTGTATTACACCTTGCCCACGGCTCTGGGGGCGCTCGCCCGTCCCTATCTGGGACTGAGGTTTCTCCACGAAAACGACCTGATCTTTGACCCCGGCAGTTTCCAGCTTATCAACCCGGATCAGGAATCGTGGACCCTGCTCTTCGGCACCAAGCTCTGGCTGACCGAAAGGCCGGATCCGCGCCACCGTCAACAGAACGGCTATCTGAGACTGGAGGCCGGGCTCGTCTTCCATGAAGGATTCAGCGGAGTGACCGCCGAAACCACCTTCTGGTTCTGAACGATTTCGTCAACCGACGGAGTCGTTTTTATTATCCATTTCTGATACAATGCGAAGTGCTACCATTAACCTTCGTTCAAAATGAACAACAAAGGTATCGTCTCAATTGTTGGGCTGATTCTGGTGATCGTCGCTTTGTTCGCCGCGGTCGTGTATCTTACCGGCCGAGGATCGGGAAACGTGGTCAGCGAAGAAAGGAAGCTGGGAGAATTCAGCCGGATTGCCCTCAACGGCGTCGGGAACATCACGGTCACCCAGGGGGAGCAAGTTTCACTGGCCGTGGAAGCGGAGGATAACATTATTGGAAAGATATCCACTGAAGTCGAGGGCGACACTTTGAAAATCAATTACAACCGAAGCTGGTGGCTCTGGACTTTCTGGCCGACAAAAGACATCAATTTCGCCGTCACTGTCACTGAGCTCGACAGCGTGTCAATTTCGGGTTCAGGCTCTTTATCCTCATCCAATCTGAACAGCGATGATTTTGAAATTTCCATCAGCGGATCAGGCGACGTCAATCTTTTCTTGCGCGCCGAAACCCTGACCTCTACAATTTCCGGTTCAGGAGACTTCGCTCTATCCGGTGAAGTCGGGAGTCAGATCTTGAAAATCAACGGCTCCGGCGAATACCTGGCCCAAGAACTCTCCAGCCGGGAAGCCAGCATTGATATCAACGGCTCCGGCACCGCTGAAGTTTGGGCTGAAGACACGCTGGAAGTGGATATCAGCGGCTCCGGCACGGTACGATACCTCGGCAACCCGCAAGTCAGTCAGTCAATATCCGGATCAGGCGATATAGAAAAATTCGGCGACGCCCCGGCCAAAGACACCGAACTTCCCAGTGAAGCCTACGCTGACACTAGATACTGTGAAAAAGACAACGACTGCCTGGCCGTCGAGCATCCGTCGAACATATGCTACAAAGCCTACTACAATATCTACGCCGAGGACGAAATAGAAACCTACCAGAATCAGACTGACGCCATCGTGCAAGACTGTCCCTACTTCGGGCCGGCCGTCTGCCGGGATAATACCTGTCAGGGCGCTCCAGCTGAATAGTAATACCACACCGTGTTTCATCGACAATCGCAATCAGTCTATATTCCAATTTTTCTGCTGGCAGCCACCAGTGTCGTTTTGATAGGATTGCAAATGTCGCTTTTGGGATGGACGACCTGGGGAGTAGGTCTGATGTCACTTACGTTATTGGCCAAAGGCAAACGCAAGCATATTCTAGCTGTCTATCTCTCCTTGGGAATCCTGGGAGCGATGGACATCTCAACCGATCTGGTGATTTCTAATTTCCTGCAGATGACTTTCGGCCTGACTCTGGCCGCCGGACTTCCCTATGTCCTGACCCGGCGCTACTTCAATGATCGGACGCTTATCTACTCTTGGAAACTCCGGCGATGGACCAAGACGCAGGTCTGGTACTTTATCGGAATTTTTGCCGGCGCCTATTTCGTGCTGCCGGCCTATTTCCGAACCAGCGAAGCGTATCTCAATTGGAGTGTGGAGCCCACGTTTCTCAGCGTTTTACTGCTTTTCCTGGGCACGCAGGCGGTCGGCCTCTGGGATGAGCTGTTCTTCGTTAATAGCACGCTGCCTTTGCTCAGAAAGCAACTCTCGTTTCGGTGGGCCAATATTGTTCAGGCGATCCTGTTCACTTCTTTCCTCTACGAACTGGGGTTTACCGGCTGGGGTCCCGTGATCGTCTTTCCTTTCGCGTTGAGCCAAGGCGTAATTTTGCAAAAGACGAAATCCCTCTCGTTTATTGTGGCTCTTCATTTGTCCATCGATCTGCTGCTGTTTTTCATTCTGGTCAATCTGCATACGGGCTGGTTTGATATTTTCATCTAGCGCGATGAAGCGAATCACGGCACTTATTGTCCTGTCCGTGCTCTTATCCCATTCGTGGCCGATTCAAGCGGCCGAGAATGAGGAGTTCAGGGCGGTGGTATTGGAAGTGAAGGAAGAGCGCACGGTGGAAACAGAAACCAACTCCCCCATACAGCAGCAGAAACTCCTGGTTCGCGCCACGGAAGGAGAGCGTGACGGTGAAGAAATTCTGATTGACGGCTTTGATGACGTGGTGGTTGTTGGCCAGGCAAAGTACTCCCCCGGCGACAAGGTAATCGTCTCAGTCAACACCCTGCCCGACGGGACGGAACAATTTTTCGTGGCCGACTTCGTGCGTACCACTCCGCTCTGGTGGCTGGCCGTTGCCTTTGTCATTGCGGTCATCAGCATCGGCCGCTGGCACGGCTTCCGTTCCTTGATCGTCTTGACCGGCAGTTTCATTATCATTCTGCTATTCCTAATTCCATGGATCTTGGACGGCATGAATCCTGTCCTGGCCAGCGTGATCTGTGGTCTTGTCATCCTATTGCTCGCCGTATTCGTCACTGAAGGGTACAACGCGAAAAGCCGCGCCGCTTTTGTTTCATTGGTTTTCACCTTTGGACTGCTTCTCGTCCTCTCACTCGTGTTCACATATTGGTCAAAATTGACTGGCTACTCGGGAGACGAAACCCTCTTTCTCCTAGGACTGGAAGATAGCGTAATCAACCTGCAAGGACTGTTGTTGGCCGGTATCATCATCGGCACGCTGGGCATACTCGACGACGTAGTGATCAGCCAGGTTTCTACCGTGGCTGAGTTGCGACGGGCCAATCCCCGGCTATCCCCCCGGCAGCTCTTTTCCATGGCCATGCGGGTTGGCCGAGATCACATCAGCGCGGTTATCAATACCTTGTTTCTGGCCTATGCCGGCAGCGCTTTGCCCGTCCTGGTACTGTTCTCGGCTGACACCGCGGTCAGCCTGTCTTTGTCTCAAGTGCTGAACAATGAACTGATTGCCACGGAGATCGTCCGCGCGCTGACCGGCAGTATTGTGCTCGTTCTGGCCGTGCCTATCAGCACAGCCTTCGCCACATTGCGATTCCAATCACATGGAGCCAAAGGCGGGTAAGCGCCTAAGTCCAATTTTCATTCCCGGCCACCAATCCACCGTCTCCCATCTTCAAACTCTCCTGATTTCTCGGACCCATTCTCCAGCCGAAACATTAAACCAAAGCCGCATTCCTGCTATACTATGGTCATGACGAAGCACATGGCCATATTTAGAATCGCTTTCTTTCGCTGGCAAAAAGACAATGGCGCCCGTTTAGGCGCGGCACTGGCCTACTATACGGTCTTTTCGATCGTTCCCTTGCTGTTCCTGGCTACTCTCCTGACCAGCGTTTTTTTCGGAGAATCGGCCGCCCGCGGCGAAGTAGTGACGGCGATTGAATCAGTTGTCGGCACAAGCGCTGCCGAAACGATAGAAGCAATACTGGCCGGCCTCGACGAACATGCTACTGGTCTCCTGCAAACGGTTTTTGGGCTGGCTGTGCTGGTCTTCGGCGCTTCGGGAATATTCCTGCAAATCCGCAGCGCGTTGAATTACATTTGGCGAGTCGAGGCTCGGCCCCAGTTCGGCACCTCCACTTTCGTGCAGCAATACGTTCTGGCTTTGCTAATGGTGGTGCTGGTAGGAGCCGCATTGATCATCATTATGACCGCCGGTACCCTCCTGACCGCGCTGGAAGAAAGTATCGCCAGCTTCACGCCTGATCTGCCATTTCTGTGGGAGGCAGTCTACCTAGGGGTGGTCTTTCTCCTGACCGTGATGTTTATTGTCATAATTTTTGACCGCCTGCCCAACACGAATATTGTCAGAAGAGATATTTTGGCTGGCGCTTTTGTCACTGCCTTGTTTCTCAGTCTTGGCAATATCGCCGTCAGCGTCTATTTCAATTTCAGCACCATCCGGACAATTTACGGCGCTCTGAGCTCGCTCCTTTTCATCCTGCTGTGGATCTATTATTCGGCTCAGGTGTTCTACTTCGGAGCCGAGTGGCTGGCTGTCTATGCGGATAAGAAAGGCTCGGGAATTTTGCCCGACCGCTACGCCCGGCCTATCCCTGAGCGGCATGATTTTATTGAACGGCCTCTGGCCAGGATGAAGACTTCGGTCACCAGATTGAAACGGAATCTGAAAAAACGGAAATAGGCCGTCGGAGCTTGATTTTTCCTGAGCTACGGGCTAGTATACTCCGTAACTATTACCATAGCGCATCTATGCGACAACGCACGCCACGCTCAGCCATTTCAGCCCTCGTATTGGTTATCATCCTTGTCGTATCACTGGGATATATTTTTCGCGGCCCGCTTCGTGACTGGTGGGACGAGCTTCGAAAACCCGAACTGCCCGTACCGGTCACCCTCCGAACCGCTAACCTCAACACCGGCAACACGAACAACGTGAACAAGGAAGTTACTGATTCGGAAAATGAGAATAGTACTGTAGGCAATGATACAATCGCCGAGCTTCCCGCAACAGCCAATCTCAATCTTTCTTTCACTCCCCAGGCTCCCCATGCCAACTGGGAAGCACCGTTCAAAGAAGCCTGTGAAGAGACGGCAGCCTTGATGGTCCAAAGCTACTGGTCTGGAGACGCGATAGATAATCCCGATGAAGCGGAGACGCGCATACTGGAAATAGTGGATCACCAGAATAAAGAGTATGGATTTTATGAAGACAGTACCGCTGAGGAAACAGCCAGATTTATCCGAGACTTGTGGGGTTACGAAACAGACGTCTACACCGGTTCTGAAGTAAGCGCCGAAAAGATCCGGCGAGAGGTGGCCAATGGCTTTCCCGTCATCGTCCTGGCGGCCGGACGCCAACTTGGCAATCCGAATTACACGCCGCCTGGGCCTCTGTATCACGCGCTGGTCGTCAAAGGCTACCTCAAAAACGGTCAGTTCATCACTCACGATCCCGGTACGAGAAACGGGGAGGACTATCTCTATGACGAAGATGTATTCATGGACGCTATTCATGACTGGAATGGCGGAGACGTAGCCAATGGCCAAAAGGCGATCGTGGTGGTCAGAGGAGCAAGAGAAGAGTAATCGGCAATCATGTTTCGAAGAGCTCATGAACTGCACCATGAACACTGGGAGCTCGTGTGATTTTATATTGACAAATAAACTTCGATAACTGGTATTTAATTTCTGTAACCAGATTGACAAACCAGCTGTTTTTTGATATACTTCATACTGTACGTAACTATTTTTAATAAAAACATGGACGCCAAACAACTTGTCGAATCCAACATCATCGATCTGCTCGGGCTCTCAAATTTGCCGGAAGAGAAAAAAACAGCGCTGACGAATAAAATGGCTGAGGTTCTGGAGAGTCGAATCAGCGAACGCGTGCTGGGCGAACTTTCCGAAACCGATCAAAAAAATTTCGACACGTTGCTCCAAGCCAATCCTTCTTCAGAAAAAATTCAAGAATGGCTGACAGCGCATGTCCCGAACTTTAATGAAATTACGGCGGAAGAGGCACTAAAATTCAAGAAACAGATGGTT
>JAUYLJ010000070.1 GCA_030699685.1 bacterium
CTATTTTATGACCACTAAATGGAGGTCCAGATTGGCGTGTGGATAAGTCAGACTTGACGTTCGGTTTTTGT
The DNA here is from genome assembly GCA_030699685.1 of bacterium. Lineage (GTDB taxonomy): Bacteria > Patescibacteriota > Patescibacteriia > JAHIZJ01 > JAHIZJ01 > JAUYLJ01. The sequence continues at coordinate 72 of JAUYLJ010000070.1, forward strand.
TCGGTATACAATAAAAGCGCATTACGAGCCAAGTCTCAATCCCTAATTCCAATCAAAGCCATGACTGAACGACTAACCAAAAAACAAAAAGAAATACTTGACTTCATCGTCGAGTTTATGAAAGTCAATGAATACGCTCCAAGTTATCGCGAAATTGGTGAACACCTGGGACTTTCCTCCCCCGCCACGGTAGCGGAACACGTCCGATCGCTTGAGGACAAGGGGTATTTGAAGCTCCAGGAAGGACGGGCGCGCTCGCTGGAGCTAACCCGTTCAACCCGCTTCAAGAAAGCGATTGAACTTCCTCTTGCCGGTTTGATTACTGCCGGTCAGCCGATCGAGGCAGTAGAAGAGCGTGAAACCATCACCGTGCCAGCTGAAATTGTCCGGGATGAAAACTCTTTTGTGCTTCGCGTCAAAGGAGAGTCAATGATTGAAGACGGGATTCTTGACGGAGACTATGTCATCGTCGAGCGAAATTTCTACCCCCAAAACGGCGACGTGGTTGTGGCTCTGCTTGATAACACGCACGCCACCCTGAAACGGTACTACCGTGAAAAAACCCGCATCCGGCTCCAGCCGGCCAACGCCAAGATGAAACCGATCTATGATAAGAACCCGGCCATCCAGGGAATCGTCCGCGCCATCTTCCGCCGTTTCGAGTCAAACTGGAACAGCTACAAAACCTACACGCAGAGTTTTGCCAAACCGTGAGGGCTGATTGAAGTGTAATCCTTCGTGCTGTGAGTTTGTTTAGGATATAGTAGCTAGGTATAACCGCCGTCTTATCTTACTACGTATAAAAATGACGTCTTCTAAACAAAAAATTTGGTTTATACTCGGACTTTCTGGTGCCGGCAAATCACATTTTTCTGATTATCTAATGAAGAAGCGGAATTGGCTTCATCTTGATATTGATAAATACTTCAAAATGGATGACACCAACTACGGTGACGGCATCGATGAGTATGGTCTGAGGCCATCTTGGAAGGAATTCGAACAGAATAAAAATATTGATCCATTGGTTAGGGAAATTACAAGACAATATCAAAACAATAGAAAATCCGGAGCAGTTTTGTCCTTTCCCAGCGATCGCATTATTAGTTCTGAAGATATAAAAGTTCTAGAGGGGAATATTAAAGTTATCTATTTAGCAAGCACTAAAGAGAACTGCTTGAAAGCCTTTTTAGAACGGGAGGTAACCACTCCTCGAGTTTCTAAAGAAATAAATAAATATGACCACTGGGATCAGTACAATAGAAGTTTATTAGAAAAACTATCGGAGCAATCTCTTATATCCTATAAGTTTGATACTTTCGAGAAAGATGGCACCAGAAAGTCCGAGGATCAAATATACACTGAAATCAATGGCCGCGACTATACCTAACACGGGCTAACCGTTTCGCAATCTCACATCTCTTCTATGAACTTAGTTTCATATACAACTGACTGGTCACAGCTTTTTCAGAAGGAAAAAAACAACCTTACGTCACTCCTCGGTAGCGAAGCTGTTGACGTGCAACACATCGGCAGCACGGCTATTCCCGGAATTGCTTCGAAACCGATCGTGGACATCATTGTATTACTCCCTTCTTTTCAGGATGCATTGAAATACATTGATCGATTACAAGAGCTGGGATATGAGTATTCCGAAGAACGCTCATCAACTGAACGGCACTTCTTCACCAAAGGGGAACCTGTTACCGTCCATCTTTCATTAACCGACCGATCAACATCGTATTGGGATCGGCAAATCATCTTTCGTGAGTATCTCCTGCATCATCCCGATGCAGCCAAGGAGTATGAAGCACTTAAACGGAGCTTGATTCAACGCTATCCCGAAGGGAGGGAGGAGTACTCATCTGGAAAAAGTGAGTTTATCTCAATTGTTCTCAAAAAGGCTGGTTTCTCTGCACAATGAGGACAAAGAAAAAATCAAATCCCAGCTACGTACAATTATAAACAACGCATGCCAAAGTACATGAGATGCAAAAAGAGGCCCGCTAAAAACATTTAGAGCTATGACCTACGAAACTGTCCATGAACCAATTAATGTTTTCGCTTCCTTTGTCGGACGTAAAGTAGTCCCCCACGCTTTTCTGTGGGGGCGAAAACGCTACACAATCAAAAAACTGAATTTAGTGCATTCAGAGCGCCAAGGACGGGACATCGTGTTTTACTTTTCCGTTTCGGACGAAGCAAATACCTTCAAACTAGCCTTCAACCCGATGGAGCTGCAGTGGAGTCTGGAAGAAGTGTATAGTGAATGACCGGCAGGGCGATGCACGGACTAGTCGCCAAGGATGAATCCTGCTTTCGCCAAATAGAAAACCCCACCTTCCGAGCACGTCTCTGATCTAGGTTCAGAACATTGCGTCGAAATGTGGGGTCTTGCGCACCCAGCGAGGGGGTGCCAAACGAGCAAAAAAGTACGGAAGAGGGTCAGCAGAAGCCTGCCAAAGGTCGGCGAATCTCGACCGTCGAGTCCAGTCCGGATGGACTAGAAGCATCGAAAGAGTCGGAACCCGACTGTGTGAACAAGGCAGCGCTGGAGCCTGCATAGCCAGCGGATAGCTTTTGTATGCTTGGGCGAGTAGGAGTTGCCCTTGCATATCACCCCGAGGGGGGCGGCGCAGACCGTCAGACTGCGCGAGCTATCACTTCCAGATGCTGAATAGTGGTATTGGCCGTCCCCGGTTGTGCCACTATCTCTGTCCTCCAAAGAGCCCTCTTCCGTTTCCGCCCACCAGCGGAAGATCACAATCAGTTGTCAAAAGGTAATCCTCATACTAGGCGCCTCGCGGACAAGAGTCAATATGTTCGACGGCGCCACACTGTGGAAAAATAGAAAATCCCGCTGACCTTAGAGCGATACTGGTTTATATTTAAATATATATAACTTAAGACTGTCAATCGCGTGAAGCCAAAACGCTAACCAAGGCAAATGAAAAAAATAATATTGCATATCGATATGAATAGTTATTTTGCTTCGGTCGAGCAACAGGCAAATCCTTTTTTGCGAGGCAAGCCGGTCGGAGTTTGCGCCTATCTCACTGACAACGGCTGCATTATTGCTTCATCCATCGAGGCGAAAGCGGTCGGCATCAAGACGGGCTGTCGAGTACGTGACGCGCGCCAACTCCATCCCGGAGTGACGCTGGTTCAAAACGACCCGCCCAAGTACCGGTCAACCACCGAAAAGATATTTAGCATTTTGAACGACTACACCGACGAGATAGAGCCGTACAGCATTGATGAAGCCTTCCTCGACCTGAGCGGGCATGTAAGCGATTTTGCCGAAGCGCGAAAAATGGCCGAAACCATTGGCCATCGCATACGGACAGAGGTTGGTGAATGGCTAGGAGCGTCAATCGGCCTATCATTCACGAAGTTTCTAGCCAAGCTGGCGTCCGACTGTACTGGTCCGGACAGTATTCTAATCTTAGAAAAAAAAGATCTGCCATCTTTTTACAGCGGCATTGGACTGACTGACATTTGGGGAATCAATACGCGGCTGGAAGCCCGCCTCCATGCTTTGGGAATCGCCTCCCCCCTCGACCTGATTGTTTACCCAATCGAAAACCTCATGCGAGCCTTAGGGAAGCCGGGTTACTATCTCTGGGCCAGTCTCAATGGCCAAGACATTCACCGGGTGACCAGACCGGCGGAACCAAAATCAGTGGGGCATTCCTACTGCGTGCCAAAACGCACGACTGACCCTGTCTACCACAGAAAAATACTCATGAAACTATGCGAAAAAACGGGTCGCCGGCTTCGACGCTACGAGAAAGAAGCGCGAGGCATCACGCTCTATTGGCGAGAATATCCCGTAGGCGGAGGCAATTGCCGAAAGCAGCTAAGCCACGGAATCATGACTAGCCTGGATATCTTTCGCGCTTCATTGAGGCTCTACGAGCAATACAAGCAGCGCGCCCCAATCAGCATGTTGGCCGTTACCGTGTTTGCTCTTCATCAGCCTTCCCGTCAACTCAGCCTTTTTTATGACCCAAGACAACGCGCTCGTAAGCTCGGAGGGGCCCTGGACCACCTGAACGACCGCTACGGCGAATACACTGTATTTTGGGGAAGCATGTGGGCAACGGAGAAAAACGCGCTTGATAGAATAGGCTTTCGCAAGACCATCGCCCCAAGTTTCAATGAACGCGGAGAGATCGAATTCCTGCAAGAATAATGCGCCACGGGATCGCGTGACCGGCGTCCTTTGTCGGCCAGAAATTTTCTAAGCCACTACAAAGATATCTGGGAAACCAACTGGTAAACGATTCCCAAGATAAAAACGCTGAACATCAACACTTGCGCCCAACGGGGAATCGTCAAGGTAAATTCCGGCTGCCGGTTGCCCTTTTCCCTGGCTTTCCTCCACAGCAAAAGTATGATAATGCCGTCAAAGCCTCCCATCACTCCCCCGACCAGACTAATAATCTCCACAAAAGAAGAGAGCTGGAAAAAATAAATCAAAAACGGAGGCACCATGGCAGCCAGCCAGGCCCAGCCCTTGCTCAGTCTGAAGTCAAACTGATAAATTTCCCGAATCACCAAGCCGAGGGCTAGAAAAGAAGTGGTCATCGAGAAAATCCCGAAGATAATCGCACCTATCACTATCCAGGGGTGGACAATGGAAACAAGTCCAGGGATTGCCCCTTCGTGCGTGGCTGTTCCGGTAATTCCCACTAGCACGAGCGAAAAAAGACCATAAATAATCAGCGGCACCGCCATGCCAATGATTATCGCTCGTTTTAATTTTCTTTTGTCGGCCAGTGCATCCATCGCGTCAGGAACAGCTGAAGCGGCGCTCAACGCGAATAAAATCACTCCGTAAGGAAGAAACATATATACGGGGGAAAACCCGGTCCAATTTTGGGGATCGACATGCGGTATGCCGAACCCAATCACCAACAGCACGACAGCTACCAGCGCCACAACCATGATTCTTTCAAAATACACCACCATGCCCAACCCGGCGAAAACAATCGCTGCCGCGATAAGGAAATACAACAGACCGTATTCAAAAGCGCCTCCTGGCATCCCCTGACCAAACAAAGTCTCAATAAATTCGCCTACGGCTATGGGATAGGCTATAAGCGCGCCAGTGATTCCAAACAGAAATGAAATAAGCGCCACTATCCGCCAGCGGCTGCCCAGATACTTTTTGGTATACCCAACGACTTGGAGACGTTCCGTAGTTCTCAACGTCACTTCGCCGTACGCCAAGGTGATCACCAAAGTAACGACGCCCAACGCTATCAGATAGGCCAATCCAACCCCCACTCCTGATTTAGCAAAAGCATACGGGAGCGCAAAAATACCGGCACCGACGGCGGTACCGATGATTATCGAGACAGCGCTAAAGATGTTCTTACTGGCCATTTTGTGGCTTTTGTTTTTATTTCACTATCTAGTATACCACAAGTTTATGAATAAATCAATTGTCCGCTTCTTTTGTTTCATTAATTCCGCTCCAATCTCCCAGAACCGCGCGCTGTTCCTTGGCTAAGCACTCCGGGCAATATCCATCAAGGTTACTGTCCGTTTTCTTTTCGCATTGTTTGCAGGTGACGCTTTTCATGCCTTTGGGATATGAGAGATGATGAGTTCTTTGTTGGACAAAGAATTTTGAAATACTTTGCGAAAGTAATCCGTATTCTGCGTGGCGGACATTTCTCCATATGTTTCCTCCCGACGTCCCTCGGACTCCGCCAAAAGCTTTCTCAATATCATTCGCAAAAGCGAAAAATGAAGCGCTGGCCAAAAGTACTCTCGTTCTTCCGCGGTGACCGACCTTTGGCTGATATAGCCCTCCCAAAATGCCTGATACAGCGTC
>JAUYLJ010000006.1 GCA_030699685.1 bacterium
AAGTGAAATCGAGGATTATAGAAGGGTACGTCCGAACCTCTTAATGAGATGATATATGGTAATTGCAAATGACTGGCGATAAATCCACAAGGGATACCAAAAAAGGCGTGGATAAGATCGAACGTGCTTTGCTTTAATAACTTTTTTGAATACCGATATGCCTTCCAGCTATAATGCAATAAATCAGCATCGCTCTGGTAGTGGATGCTGCCATTTTTACTAATATCAAGATAGTGTACCCGAATGCGGGGGGAGAATTCTTCAATCTTAAATTTGGCGACTGAAGAAGTTATAAGTTCAATTGTCAAGTTCTCAAAGCGAGAAAATTCCTTCAGCATGTAAAAACTGGCATTTCCCGCGCCTCCACCCAGAGGGGGAAACTCATAATTGAGCATCAACACCTTAGTCATGAAACATCTTTTCCTCGAGATGCTATGTCGCGGATGGAGTAATTGCTTCTCTTGCCGTTGAAATATGTCTTAATCGCAATATCCCCAAGCAATCCCGAAATAAACAGCTGTATTCCCGCCAGAATCAGGAAAACTGAAATTAATGGCCAGATACTATTTTGCAAGGAAATAATCCCAGCGAGGCGGGCAATAGCCAAATATACGCCTAGCAGCAGGCCAGCTGCTCCTGACAACACCCCTAGCCCACCAAATAGATGAAGCGGCCGACCAGAATACTTGCGCCAGAACCAGACTGATACCATATCTACCAAACCTTTCACCACTCTTTTCCAGTTGTATTTTGTTTGTCCGGCGGTGCGTGGCCGGTGATTGACTTCAATCTCGCCGATAGTAAAGCCTTTCCACTTCAGCATAGCCGGGATGAAGCGATGGATTTCACCGAAGAGATCGAGATCTTCAAAACATTCCCGTCGATAGGTCTTCAACGTGCAGCCGGAATCACTAATATTGTCGGCTACTAAAAACTTCCTTAAAAAATTCGCCCCGCGGGAAAGAAAACGCTTTGACATATCATCCTTGCGGTTCTTGCGCCAGCCGGACACCAAATCATAGTCGCCATCCCGCATTTTCTGAAGCAATCTCGGAATATCAGCCGGATCGTTCTGGCCGTCACCGTCCATCGTAATGAATATTTCTCCTTGAGCGTGCTTGAAACCGGCATCAAGCGCGGCGGTCTGGCCGAAGTTTTTTCTGAAGCGGATGATTTTGACGGGGGAGAGGACGTTCAATCGTTCGAAAGTCCGATCGCGGCTGCCGTCATCCACAAAAAGAATTTCATATGGTTGCTGCAAGGTATCCATGATACTGACTATTTCCTTATGCAGCGGCACGACATTGTCTTCCTCGTTGTAGACGGGAACGATAATCGAGTACTTCAATGAAGAACCATTATTCATGAGTGATGAACTTGTCTTTATTTTCTTCATACCATTTGATTGTGCTCCGAAGCCCCTCGTCAAAATCCACTTCGGGCTGCCAGCCAATAAGTTTTTTGGCTTTGCCGGTGTTTGCCAGGGTATTTTTCGGTTCGACGCGCGGGTCAATATGCTGAACTGGCCCGCCAATAAACTTGGCAATGTAGTTGACGCTTTTGTTGTCGCTGTTGCCGATATTCATCACCTCGCCTTTGCCGACCTTCTCACTCTTCATAGCGAGCATATTAGCTCGGACCACGTCGTCCACGAAGGTGAAATCCCGGGTTTGTTCGCCGTCGCCGGTGGGGGTGAGCGGCTGATTGTTCAGCTTTTGCCGGTTGAAGATGGCAATGACTGTTACGTAGGCTCCTTCGGAAGCCATATCCGGACCAAAGACGTTGAAGTAACGCAGTGAAACGGTTTCGATACCCCAAAACATCGCGGCCAGCTTCATATACTCCTCTCCAACATACTTTTGCAAGGCATAGGGGCTGATCGGGTCAGGCTTCATCGTTTCAACGAGTGGTAGCACGTCAGAATCGCCGTAGGCCGAAGATGAAGCGGAATACACGATCCGTTTCACGCCCGCTTCCTTGGCCGCCCAGATGACATTGAGCGTGCCGTTGATATTGGCTTCATGAGTTTCCAGCGGATTTTCAATCGAGACCTGCACGCGAGGCAAGGCGGCCACGTGGAAAATTCCATCTATACCCTGAAAAAGCGGAGTGATTTTTTCCCTGTCGCAAATATCCGCTTCAACAAATTCCGCGTCTGGGTGAAGGCGCTCCCGGTTACCGGTAGATAGATTGTCGATGATACGAACGGAATGTCCTTGGCTGATGAGCTCTCTCGTCAGATGCGAACCGATAAAGCCCGCTCCACCGGTGACAAGGTACTTGGCCATTTTTACACAGCAATCAATAATAAAACTCCGTGATGATTTTACCACAATCGGCTTATTTGTAAAGCGCGATAAAGTGGGCTATACTGCGGGTGTAAACGTTTTTTTATGGAAAAAGGAAAGACTATTCTCGCCATTAAAATTTCGCTTGTCGCGCTGCTTGCCGCTTTGTTTCTTTGGATTGCAGAACGGAACATCGCTTTTGACGGGTCAATAACCTTGCGGTGGACCCCCAACGCGAGTGCTTCGATCAGCGATTTGGATCCGTCGGCCCGGGTTGGCTCCAGGGAAAAAGATCTGGATTATGGCTTTGTCTACCGCCGTATTCATACTGATCCGGTGTATTTCGACGTAGCCATGCCGCGCTCATTTACCAGCGCGACGCTTACTTTGGAGTATGCAAACGAAGGCCAACCGCAAGTCGAACTTGGCATACAGCGTTCGGCGAACGAGTGGGATTTTCTCATGAAGCCGATAGAGCACCGCTATCTGGATGTTCCTGAGTGGTGGAAGTTGCATGATGAATCAACGGGCTATACCGTGGTTGAGGTTCCTCCAGTCCCTGAAGCCGATGAAACGTTGCCGGAAAGAGTGCCGACGCCGACATTTACCAGCGTGGATGAATTTCTGAACGCCATCGGTCCCGAAGACCGCATTGCCCAGTATTTTACCGACGTGAAGAAGTACATCCAGGATCCAGACTATGTTTCAGCTGGAGAAAGCGTGAGCACTGACACTGCCTTGCGAGGTCGCCACGTATTCTACACATACATCAAAGATGAGACGCTGGAAATTACGGCGTCATTCCAGGATATCAACCGTGCTTTTGGACCGGATCGCTTCCACCTGAACGTCTACCGTGGCGACTCCGAGTTAGTCGCTTCCAGCACTGTGGAAGATGACGGTGTTATTGGCGCCTCAGGGCAGGGGAGTGCAGCGCGCGCGGCGAGCATCAGCCAGAATGATTTACCTGAAGGCATTTATCGAATTGAGTTTGATATCAGCGATGATTTGATCATCAGGGATATTCAAAGCTCAGCGCACTCTTTCGTCGCGAGTGGAAGCGTCTTTCCGGTGACGAACGCGAATTACTCCCCGGCAATTGGTGATCTGAGCCCGGCGGCCAATGTCATATGGACTTCATCGTCCGCGCTTACTTTTCTCACTCCTCACGAAGAGGGCTTCCAGGAAATATCCGTGGACGGTCAACCGATACGAATTAATGAATTAAGCCAAAACTATTTCTGGGAGGCCGGAGTCGGACAGGAAAACCAGCTTCATAGAGTCGAGTTACCGCTGAGCGATGTACAAATCTCCGGCAACGGATTTTTTGCTTTTTCGGAAGCGAGTTTTTTTGAACCGGCACCCAACATTTTGCCATTGCGGCACAATACCGATGATAATGATTTTCAATTCATTGTGGCTCGCGACTATACCAGTCCGGAAATTCTCCCCGACCGGTGGAAAAAAGCGACGCAGATGTTTGATTTGACCCAGGCCTATACCGAAGACAATCGGCTGCGTTTTCTTATTTCCGCGCCCGGAATTTCCGAGCGTCCGGGAACCATCAAACTGAGAAAGATAACGGTAGAGCTGAATCGTCAGCCGTTTTCTCTCTCCTCGGTCAAGGATCAAATTCAGAATTTTCTTGAAAAAAGATGACAGGGCAATTTCGGACAACTCTCGCGGATTTCATTTTTAAACTTTTTGTGGTGACGTATGCCGGCCTCTGGTTGTTAGAGTCGTTGAAAGAAGGCTTTGTCAGCGATGTGATCAATCATTTCTGGATTCTGGCGGCCATCATCATATCCGGGGCGGCGGCGGCGATGGCGCACGATGAGGAAGAGAAAATTTCGGTTCGGGGGCACTATATGTTTTTAGGGCTTCTTGGTATACTGTTAGCCGGAATTGTTCTGGCGCGAACTCTTTCCTTAGGAGCCTTACCGGCATTGCTATGGACCTTTATTGTCATCACGGCGTACGGTACCTCGTTTACATTACTGATTAAACTAGAACAAAGATCATGAAAGGAATTATTTTAGCCGGAGGGAAAGCTACTCGATTGCGGCCATTGACACTGGTCACCAGCAAACAGCTTTTGCCGGTCTATAACCAGCCGATGATTTACTATCCGCTACAGACTTTGTTAAAGGCCGGTATCAAAGAAATACTGATTATCATCGCGCCGGATTATGCCGGGCATTTTCTCCACCTTCTGGGTTCAGGCAAGGAATTCGGCGCCAAGTTCACGTACGAAATTCAAGAACAGCCCAAGGGTCTGGCGGATGCCTTTATCATAGGCAAGGATTTCATTGACGACGATGACGTGGCTATGATCTTGGGCGACAATATTTTTTCCGATGATTTATCTGAAGAGATTAATACGTTTCAAAGTGGCGGGCGCGTATTTGCCATCAAAGTCCCTGATCCTGAACGCTACGGCGTGGTAAAATTCGATCAGGGAAATAAAGCGGAACTGATCGTCGAGAAACCTAAGGAAAAAATCGGCGATCACGCCGTCACCGGCCTCTACGTCTATGACAAGAGAGTCTGCGGCTTTGCCAAAGAACTGCGGCCTTCGGAGAGAGGCGAGATCGAAATTACCGATATCAATAATAAGTATCTGGAACTTGGTGAGCTGGACGTGCGCAAAGTGCCGGGCAAGTGGTTTGACGCGGGCACCTTTGATTCGCTGCTTGAAGCGTCCAATTTTATCGCCGAACGGGAGAAGGGGAAAACGAAGCGATGACTGACAATGCCTCGTCAGACAACGAAACCATCAGGCAGTCTGAAAAAATCCAAGGGATTTTCTTTATTGAACGCCCCACTTTTGAGGATGAGCGTGGGTTTTTTCGAGAGTATTTCCGGCTAGGTGAATTAGAACAGGCAGTGGGACGATCGATACGCTTAGTGCAGGCTAACCACTCGCGATCGGTCAAAGGCGTGCTTCGTGGAATACACGCTTCCAAGTACGATAAATTGATCTACGCTCCCCGTGGCAATGTGCAAGCGGCTTTTGTTGATTTGCGAAAGGGGAGTGAGAGTTTCGGAAAATTTGAATGGGTGGAAATGGGCGAGGCGAATCGGATAACAGTATTTCTTCCTCCTGGCGTGGGAAATTCATATTATGTTCTCTCGGAAGAATCAGAGTATGTGTACCTGGTGAGCGAATACTACGATCCCTTGCTCGAGCACACCGTACGGTGGGATGATCCAGAACTGGCCTTGCCCTGGCCTGATAAAAAACCTATCGTGTCTGAGCGGGACAGTGCCAAAGCGGTATCACTTGAACAATACCTGCAGTTAATTCAAAAATAAAAATGCAAAATTCAAAAGTTAATCTCAAAGCTGCGGCAAGTTACTTATGCTCCATGTTATCCTGAACCTGCCTACTGGCAGGCAGGCTTGATTCAGGATCCGGTTACTTGTCTGACTGGGATCCCGGATCGGGATCCGGGATGACATTGTCCAACGCCGCAGCTTCGTCCAAGTATTTACTAACCTACCTTTATGAAAATACTCGTCAGCGGATCCCTGGCCTTTGACCGGATTATGAATTTTCCGGGCGCGTTCAAGGATCATATTTTGCCAGATAAAATCCATGTCCTGAGCGTCAGCTTTGCCGTAGATTCGCTGCGGGAAAATTTTGGCGGCACAGCCGGCAACATTGCCTATAATTTGAACTTGCTGAAAGAAAACGCGATTATTCTTGCTTCGGCCGGAAAAGACTTCCCTTCGTACAATTTATGGCTTGAAGATCACGGAGTCGACACTAGATTGATCGCCGTTCACGATGATAATTTTACGGCTTCCGCTCATATCATTACTGACCAGGATAATAACCAGATTACCGCTTTCCATCCCGGCGCGATGAAACATGCGACTCGGGTTGACATTGAAGCAATTCGGCGAAAGGAGAAAGAGCTTTTCGGTATTATTGTCGCCGGAAACACTGAGGATATGCGTTTTTACGCGGGGGAATATCAGCGATTAAACATTCCCTATATTTATGACCCCGCCCAGCAGATACCGGTGATTGATTCTGAGCAGTTGAAATTCGCCATTCAGGGAGCGACTGTTCTCATCGGCAATGACTATGAGATTGAGTTGATATTGCAAAAAACAGGCCTCCAAAAAAACGATATTCTGAAAAATACAAAATATCTCGTGACGACAAAAGGGGAAAAAGGATCTTTGATTGAGTCGGCGGACTCGGCCGTTGAGATACCGGTTGCCAAACCGGGAGAAATGAAAGACCCCACGGGAGCGGGTGACGCCTACAGAGCGGGATTCATCAAAGGCTTGCTTGGCAACTATCCGGTGGAACAAATTGGAAGGCTGGCCGCTTTGACGGCGGTGTACCCAATCGAGTATTATGGAACCCAGGAGCATGAGTATACGACCGCCGAGTTTTGTCAGCGCTATAAGGAAAATTTCGAAAATAGCATTGACATCGCGTAAGGGTTCCGCCATCGTTATCTCTTAATCGTAGTCGGGAGCGGCGCTGATGAGTCGACTTCTCGACTCGTCGAGTACTCCTCGCTCGAAGAATATTAGGGAATGCTGGCGTTATACGAAGCAACACCAGTCTGTCATTTCGACCGACCGGAGGGAGCGGAGAAATCTCACACTCCCGGAAGGAGATTCCCCGTTCCTCGACCGCACTCAGGATGACGCCGCTTAGTCCGCTCGCGACCGCCGCTCGAACAATATTATTAAGGCATTGATATTTATATGGCCTCGAAAT
>JAUYLJ010000010.1 GCA_030699685.1 bacterium
GTCTCGCGCAGCGTGCCGGAAACAGGATTGACTGTCCAGGAAATAGTTCCGCCGCTGGTTTCGGATGTTTCGATAATGTAAGTGGAATTGTATTGGCTGCCCGGTGCCCGTCCTCCCGGCCCGATACTACCGCCTGAGTAGACATTGCCGTACTGAGTTTGAGCCCAGGGAGTAACAAGCGAAACCTGACTGAAATCAGTAAAACCATAACCAACTTCGTCGACAAATACTGTCGTCAGGCTGTCCGGCGGCGGAGGCCCGACAGCGTCATCAAAACACGGAGTGCCATATACGGGTAACGTGGTCACTCTAAAGGCATCAATGTCAATTCGCACATCGGTCGTGTTTTCAAATCGCAATTCGTCTCCCGGTTCTATGTATACTTGCTCGGTAAAGGTGCACGACAATACTTCGGCCGGGTTCGGGTTACCCAAATCTTCTCCGGTCAAGGTAACCCGATCCTCGCCAGTCGCGCCATCGACCACGGTCACGGAAAAATCTTCCAGATTGGCCTGATCAAATATTGCCGACAGCGAAATAAAATAATTTCCTGCGCTGGTGATCGGAACCAACTTGGAGAAATTTTGAGTGCCATGTACTTTGCACACCCCCCATCCTGAAACGTCGCCGCTATTGATTGCTGGATAAGTAACAATAATCTGATCAGTATTCAAGCAGGTGACGTTACTATTGGCTTGTTCGTACTGCCAGCCCCAGGCAGCGCACAACCCTGTTGTCGCGCATTGGCAGGGACCAATATCACAGATCGGGTCATCGGTCGCGTCAGTGATATCGCTTTCAATTTCCACGACACCCGAGTCATAATTGCCGGCCGGAAGACCGGAATCAACTGGGATCGTCCCTCCAGCTGACCAGGCATTGCCATGGAAGCGGCCATCAGAATCGGGCGGACCCTCGATCGAGAGTCCCCATAAATCACAGGTATTACATTGGTCGCAGACAGGCGTACATTCATTTACGACTCCTCCCAATATTGGGCAGTCGTTGTCACTGACGCATGATTCGCCCGTGCGGCGGCATTTTTTATTCTCTTCGCATGTTCCCCCGCCGGTACAGTCAATATCAACCGAACACGCTTCGCCATCGTCAGCGCCGCCGTTACAGATGCCGCATCGAGAACACGTATTGCATGAATACACAGCCGGATCGTCATCATCATAATCAAAATCATCAAACTCACAGATCCGACAACTCTGCGTGTCCGTACAATCATAGCAACTCCGCATTGGGCCGTAGCGAGTGCCGTCAGGTCCAATATCATCAAGCTCTACCGTCCCTCCGCGCAAACTTACCCATCCCCAATCCTGACCCCAATTCGGATCACAGCTCTGGCCTACCCTATCAGATAACCTCGTGTGGTAAATTCTTGTGAGGCCTGGGGTGTTGATGTAGACGGCCTGAACCGTACCGTCTGGGGAAGCGATGACTTCGGGCACAGACGGGTTTGTCAGTGCAGTGGCTAATATCGGATCAGTCCAATCGCGGCCATTCGTCGATTCGATATATTCTATGTCGTCAGTCGATTCATTCTCGGACATAACGTGGATGATGCCGTTACTGCCGATATCAATCGCTGGTGTGGCGTTGCCTCCCCCACTGCTTCGCTGCTGCTCTGGCTGCCAGCCATCCACTTCCGTGTATCGCGTGTAGTAAATCTGGTTGACTCCCGAACGATTCGAATCATAGACAATATGCGGCTGGCCTCCGCCCACGCCTTCTCCTGAATCCGCAGCCACTCTGGGGTTGCTATTATCGGTTACTGATTGGCTGACTTGGTAAGGAGAGTCCCAGCCACCATCGTATTTTCTATAATAGATGTCCTGGTTAGCGGCCGTATCCTTCCACACGACGTGCCGAACATCATCATGGTCTATCTCAAAATCTGGCTGGCTGGCTACCCCGGAGCTTGAAACCGGATCGGGAATGGACCAGCTCACGCCATTATCCGTGCTGTAGGTCAAATACACATCACTGTCTCCCAGATTTTGCCCGGAATACAGGACAAAAGGATCCGAGAAAGAATCAGCATCGATTCTCATATCATTAATCGGGCTGATACCAACGGGGTTGATATCGGTTCCCGCGACCCAATTGACTGCCTGAAGACAGTCGGCCCCGCCTCCAAAATCACACTGGGCGTACTGGATGATATCCGACGTGTTGCCAATATAGCCCAAATGGAGCACGCTATTTGCGTCCACGACGATGTCCGGCGTATTATCGTTAGTCGTGCCAAACGCGTCAGATAAATTGAGCGTTGTGCCAATCCATGATCCATCAATAAAGTTGGTGTAGTATATTTTCTGGGTCAAAGTGTTGCGCCATACGGCGTGAAGCGAGCCATTAGGCGCCTCATCAACCGCGAATGGATCGGCACGAAGGCTGCCGGTTACAAAAATGTCGCCAGCAGTATTGCGTATAAAATCCGTGCAGGACGCGGACGCGCCGTAGCTTTGTAACAAAGAAGATCGGGCCCAACCGCTTACCCTCCCGCTGACTTGATCATACTCGGCCCAGGTACTCGCTGTGCCCGGTATGAGACTCGGGTCTGGATACGGGCCAGGCGCATCAAAACTTACCCAACCCAAGGTCGCGTCGTTTCCTGAGTCCGCGTCATTGTCCGAGGTCTCACCAAACCAGGCGCTCCCTCTGATTTCATGATGATCGGTAACGTAAAACAAGCCCAATCCATAATCAAACCCACCCTCGCTAGCGCAGGTACCGGCGGGGCGGCCAGTGTAGACCTCACTTTCGCAGTTCAAGCTGAGCCAAGCTGGGGTAGCTGCCTGATTTGCGCTGGGTGAGGCTCCAAACCATCCCCACCCGACAATCGCTGGCGAATAGACTAAATAACCGTCAACCTCAGTGACGCTGCCAGGCCCATCAAGTAATTTGACGTATTCAATTTTCACGTCGTGAAGGCCTAGTGAAGCGGCAGAAAGATCAAAGTGCACCTCCATAGTTGGCCTGTCAGGATAAACGACATTACCCAGTTCGATGACGTATAGGCCGGTGAGCTCATATGGGGGAGAATCAAAAATCAGTTTAAACGTATCGCTGGATTTAATATTGCATCCGGTAATGTTTATGCTGACGTCGGGCTCACCTACCGCCCCGCTTGTTGGATTGATATTGTCTATCGTTCTGTCGCCGTCGCCCGTGAAGGGATTTTTACTGCAAAATGCGGGCTCATCAATAGAGAGCGCTGAGCGCATCGCTACTCCCAAACCAGTCATCACGAGCAATCCCGCGAAAACAAAAAGAATCTTTCGCGAAAAAAGATTCCTGATCTTGTGTGGCCGATCCCCCATAGTTAAATGTGTTGCGTGGTTTTGATAAAACTCTTTGCTTTGACGCGCCAGTGCATCCAGTATATAATCGAAGTACACCGGTCTCAATATGTACCTATATTGTAACATATTCGCCGGCAAGCGTCAAACTATTAACTCTACATCAATGGACATCGTTCTCTGGATCATTCTCGGCGCCGTCGTTCTGCTCATACTCTGGTTTATTGGTGTCTACAACGCGCTGGTTCGTCTTAAAAACCGTACTGACGAAGCCTGGTCCGATATTGATGTTCAGCTCAAGCGGCGCTACAACCTCATTCCCAACCTCGTTGAAACCGTCAAAGGCTACGCGACTCATGAACGGGAGTTGTTTGAAAAAGTAACTCAAGCTCGCACGGCGGCCATGGGTGCCCAAGCTCCGGCCGACAAAGCAAAAGCGGAGAATGTTCTGACGGACACATTGAAATCACTGTTCGCCGTTGCCGAAAATTATCCTGATCTGAAAGCTTCAAGCAATTTCGCCAAGCTGCAGGACGAGCTATCGGATACCGAAAACAAGGTTCAGGCGGCCCGGCGCTTCTATAATGGCAACGTCAGGGATTTCAATACGAAAATTGAAACTTTCCCCAACAACATGATTTCAGGAATGTTTGGATTCACGAAGCGTCAATTCTTTGAACTTGACGACATTGCCGAACGAGAAGCGCCTGAAGTCAAATTCTAATCGCCTTCAGCTTGGAAGGCCCACTCCGCCCGCCTTGAATACTCGGCGTGCGGGATTCGGCGTTAGCAATAACTAAGGATATGTACAGCCAGATTGATTCCAACAAGCGAAAGACGGCATTTCTCATCGGCGCGTTTATTGCGCTCATTATTTTGCTTGGCTGGGCTGTTGGTCTGTATCTAGGCATGGGCTACGAAGGGATGGCTTGGGCGGCGATCATTGCCGCGGGGCTTAGTCTGTTCAGCTTTTTTTCGGGTGATACCGTGGCGCTGGTAACGGCAGGGGCAAAACCGATCACTAAAGAACAGAACCCGTATGTGTATCGTTTGGTAGAAAATCTTTGCATCGCCGGCGGACTGCCGGTTCCAAAAGTCCATGTGATTGACGATCCGGCGCCCAATGCTTTTGCCACCGGCCGTGACCCCAAACACGCCTCTATCGCTCTGACGAGCGGCCTCATTGAGCAGCTTGAAAACGAAGAGCTGGAGGGAGTGATCGCGCATGAGCTATCTCACATCAAAAACTTTGATATCAGACTAATGACGGTGGTGATTATTTGCGTGGGGGCAATTACGCTGCTGGCGGATTTGTTCTTTCGGGGAGCGATCTTCGGAGGACGAAAAAGGGATCAGGGAGCCGGCGGCATCCTGGCGCTGATTGGACTGGTGTTTATTATCCTGTCCCCTCTCTTCGCCAGACTGATCCAGTTCGCCGTCTCACGCAAACGAGAGTTCTTAGCGGACGCTTCAGGGGCGCTGTTGACTCGATATCCGGACGGTTTAGCCAGTGCATTAGGGAAAATCGCCAATTATCCTACGCCTGTGAAGCGGGCCAAAACCTCCACCGCCCACTTGTATATTTCCTCTCCTTTCGGTACAAAGAAACGAGGGCTGAGCAATCTCTTTTCCACTCACCCTCCCGTCGCCGAACGGATGGCGGCATTGCGCGGGATGACTTCTCTCGACACGCCCACATCATGAAACGTTTTACCACCCATCTCAAAAACACCGTTGTCAAAGCAGCCGAATTAGCCAGTGACTGGAAACACTCCCAAGTGTTGCCCGAACATCTTTTCTATGGCCTGACTTTTCAGCGTGGCAGTCTCGGAGCTGAGATACTGAATAAGCTTGGGCTCAACCGAGTCAATACCGGCAAAGCCATGTTGTCGCGCCAACCAAAGGCTAATGCCTCGTCACAACGTCCTCGGTTCTCGGCTGCATCAAAGGACGTGCTCATGCGCGCTGGTCATTCCGCTCATCATTTTGAACACCACTATATTGGCACTGAGCATTTGCTCCACGCGCTGATGTTAGCGAATATACCCGCGATTTCAGACATATTGAAGAAAAGTTCGATTGAAAAAAAACAGGTTGACCGGCAACTTCGGCTTGTGCTCAAGAGTACGTCAAAATTTCCCGATCTGACCGAAATGTTTGAAAAAAACAATACCGATTTCAAAGCCGATAGCTCCAAAACACCCGCTTTGGATTATTTCTGCGTCGATCTCAGCTCGGATGAGGTTCAGAAAAAACTTGATCCGGTCATCGGCAGAAGCGATGAAATCCAGCGGCTGATCCATATCTTGTCTCGACGAACGAAAAACAACCCCGTCTTAATCGGCGACCCCGGCGTAGGCAAGACCGCGATTGTGGAAGGATTGGCCAAACGAATAGCCCAGCACGACGTGCCGGACGCGCTACTGCACAAGCGTATTGTCAGCCTTGATCTGGGTTTGGTGATCGCCGGAACGATGTACCGCGGTGAGTTTGAATCCCGATTCAAGCAAATTATCGAAGAAATCACTCGTAACTCCAATATCATCCTCTTCATCGACGAACTGCACACTATTATGGGCACTGGGGGAGCTACGGGCACTCTGGACGCCGCCAATATCCTCAAACCAGCCCTAGCTAAAGGGCAGATTCGCTGTGTTGGCGCGACAACCCTCGATGAATATCGCAAGCATATCGAATCAGACCCAGCGCTGGAAAGGCGTTTTCAGCCGATCATTGTCGATGAACCTAACGCCGCGGAGGCTCTGGAGGTGCTTCGAGGACTACGTGAAAACTATGAACGTTTTCACGCGGTGACGATCTCGGATGAGGCGCTAAATGCGGCTGTTCAGCTCAGCCAGCGCTATATTCAGGATAAGTTTCTTCCCGACAAAGCCATCGATCTGATGGACGAGGCGGCATCAAAGCATAAAGTTGGGAAGAAGCGGAGTAAATCAATGGAAAAGATAATCCTCCTTCGACGAAAGCTTGACGCGCTGGAAAAGCTGAAAGCAAAAGCGGTGTCTGAAGAACAGTTTGCCGCCGCCATGACTCACAAGGGAGAAGTTGAAAAACTGAATATTGAGCTTCAGGGATTGGAAAAAGAGCATGAAGATGATCTGCGGCGCGGCTCCGGTACGATCACGGAACACGACATCGCCGAGATAGTTTCCACTATGACTAAAGTACCACTGCACGAGCTCATGAGCGGGGAGAAGAACCGGCTGATACACCTGGAAAAAACGCTTTCGCGAAAAATTATCGGCCAGGCAGAAGCCGTTACCGCCGTTGCCCAGTCAATCCGCCGTTCTCGTGCCAGGCTCTCCGCCCCGAATCGGCCGATCGCTTCGTTTATGTTTCTCGGCCCGTCGGGAGTGGGAAAAACAGAGTTGGCAAAAGTCATCGCCCGTGAAGTATTTAACGATGAAAAAGCACTGGTCCGGCTCGACATGTCGGAATTCGGTGAAAGTTTTCAGACTTCCAAACTGATTGGCGCTCCCGCCGGCTACGTCGGCTATAAAGACGGTACCAAGTTGACCGACCTCGTCCGGCGGAAGCCATATTCAGTGGTTCTGTTTGACGAAATCGAGAAAGCTCATCCGGACGTGTTCAATCTTCTGCTCCAAGTGCTGGAAGACGGCCACCTGACGGATGCCTCCGGTAAAACCATCAATTTCAAAAATACCGTGGTGATTTTGACTTCGAATATAGGCCTCGAGGATTTAAATCGAGTGGCTTCTCTGGGATTTTCCGAAGAGAACGACGATACTGCCACAGCAGAAGAGGAATACACTCAAGTCCGCGGCCGCTTGCTGGAGAGTCTTCATGAGGTCTTTCGTCCTGAGTTCCTCAACCGGCTTGATAAGACGGTCGTGTTCCGTCCACTGGGAAAGAAAGACGTCGAAAAAATAGTGCGTTTGCAGTTAGACGAATTGATTGACCGGCTGCGCAGCCACAACTTCCAGCTTCGAATCTCACCGCGAGCTATTAAAAATATTGCTTCACGCGGATTTGAGCCGTCGGTGGGAGCGCGCGCCATACGGCGAATCATCCAAGAAGAGATCGAGCCCCAGCTAGCGGATCTCATACTAAACTCAGAATCAAAGAATGTTCACTCCGCGAAAATCTCGCTCAAGGGCGAACGAGTTGTCGTTACAGGCTAAGGAGTGAGCAAAGACGGCAGGGACAGGAGATTGTTTTATGTCCCTCGTTTCAGCCATCAGCAAGACCATTCTTGATTTAATTTTCCCCAAACGCTGTCTCGGCGATTGCGGCTGCTATGACGTATGGATATGCTCGGCCTGCCTGCAAGCGATACGCCGCCCCCTTACCGAATGTCCGTCCTGCCGCAGGACTCAAAAAACGAACATTGTCTGTCCGGAGTGTAGAGACGCGTCTCCGATCGCCGGATTGACAGTCGCGTCCGATTACCAAGTCCGTATAGTTGAACAAGCTATCCGGGCAATGAAGTACCAATACGTCGAAGAAATAGCGGAGGTACTGGGGGCTTGCGTCGCCCAGGCTTTGAGCGAGGAAACAACAGTGCGAACTTGGAAAAAGCCAGTAGTTATTCCCGTTCCACTCCATCGAACTCGAAAAAACGAGCGGGGCTTTAATCAAGCGGAGCTGCTCAGCCGTGTTATTGCCCGTCAACTTGACTTCCCGCTCCGGACTGATATTCTTCGACGGTCGGCGGCAACCATGGCTCAAGCCACATTAGACCGATCAGCGCGATTACACAATGTAGTCAATGCCTTCACTGTCCGGAAGAGGGTTGAGTTATCGGACAAACCGGTTATACTAGTTGATGACGTGGCCACGACTACCGCGACATTGCGAGCTTGCGCCAAGGAGCTGAAGAAATCCGGTGCCGGCCCGGTCTGGGGCGCGGTCATCGCTCGTTCTCATCAATAACAAGAAGGGGGCGGCTGAGAAATTGTCACCGCCATTAGCAGGATCCCGCCTTCCAAGATGATGAAATATTCGGTGGTGGAAAAACAACGTTTAAAAAAACAATTCTTGAGTGATTGATGGAAAGGCGTGTTCATTGACAATGCATGGACGTATCGCGGAGAGGTGCGCCGAATGGTAAGGCAGCGGTTTGCTAAACCGTGACGGTGTCAAAAGCCGTTTGTGGGTTCGACTCCCACCCTCTCCGCCATGCGTCTAGCATGGCATATAAAAAGAAGTCGAAGGCGACCTGAGCGCCGAAACTATGCCTGGCCTTTCACACTGCTGAGTAAGGCTTCCACGCCTGGCGATATTTCGAAACTGATACGACCTTGATTGTCTCCTGGTAATACTATTGACGTGTTTCCTAGCGAGCAGTATTCTCAACGGTATCGGCAGGGAAATGTTTAATGCTATGTCCAGCTTTCTCCTGTCATCATTCATGAAGCCTCAATGCTTACAGTCCTGAAAAAGCACTTCGGGTATGATTCATTTCGTCCTCTGCAAGAGGACATCATCAACCGCGTATTACAAAAAGGCGATAGTCTTGTCCTGATGCCGACTGGCGGGGGCAAGTCGCTTTGTTTCCAGCTTCCCTCTCTCTTGCTCAACGGCATCACACTGGTGATTTCCCCCCTTATTTCGCTCATGAAAGACCAAGTCGACGCGCTTCGGGCAAATGGCGTTCCAGCCGCTTTTCTCAACAGCTCGCTTGATCCGCTGGAAATCCGAGACGTGCAGTCGCGAGCCGAAAACGAAGAAATTCGATTGCTCTACCTGGCGCCCGAACGATTCGCGCTGGCCGCGTTCCGCGATTGGCTGAAGAGCTTGAATGTCGCGTTGATCGCCATCGATGAGGCACACTGCATATCCGAATGGGGCCACGACTTTCGCCCAGACTACCGAAATTTAACGGTGTTGCGCGAATATTTTCCGGACACGCCGCTTATCGCGCTCACGGCCACGGCTACAGAACAGGTGCGCCACGACATCGCCCGGCAGCTCGCTCTTCGCGATCATCGATTTTTTATCTCCAGCTTTAATCGTCCGAACTTGCGCTATGAAGTCCGTCCAAAGCGCCGGACATTTGAAGCTCTGGTTCCATGCCTGCGGCAAGATGAATCAGGCAGTACCATTATTTACTGTTTCTCCCGGCGCGGAACCGAAGATCTGGCCGAGCGACTGAACCTCAATGGCTTTTCGGCGCTTCCCTATCACGCGGGCCTTGACCCCGCCACTCGTCACAAAACCCAGGAACGCTTTATTCGCGACGAGACCCGGATCATTGTCGCGACAATCGCTTTTGGAATGGGTATTGATAAGCCCGACGTGCGCTTAATTGTTCACTATGATTTGCCAAAATCCATAGAGGGATATTATCAGGAAACGGGACGAGCCGGGCGCGACGGCCTGCCCAGCCGATGTGTACTGTTTTACTCCTACGGTGATACGAACAAACATCGCTACTTCATTCGCCAAATTAATGATGCGCAGGAGAAGGATCGCGCTGAAGCGCAACTGCAGCACGCCGTGGAATACGCCGAGCTGAAAACCTGTCGCCGAAAATTCCTTCTTCGATACTTTGGCGAAGACGCCAAAAAAACCAATTGCCAGAGCTGTGATATCTGCGCGCCGGATACCCGCGCGCCAGCCGAACCCTCAGGTAAGAACCCGCGCTATGATCTTGAGTTGTTCGATCGATTGCGCCAGCTTCGTAAAAAACTGGCCGATGAGCGAAGAGTGCCTCCTTTCGTTATTTTCGGCGATCGCAGTCTTCAGGATATGGCCTCGTTTTTTCCACATAGCCTGGAGAGTTTTTCCCAGGTTTATGGGGTGGGCCAAAGCAAGCTGCGCGACTTCGGACAAATCTTTCTCGAGTGCATCACGCAGTACGCGGCCGCAAAAGGTGTTTCTGAAAAAGAGCGTCCATCCGTTCCGGCAGAACAAATCAAGCTTGTTTCGTTGCCCAGCTCCACTCATGAGGCGAGTAGACAGCTTCTGAATAAGAAACTATCTTTGGGTGAAGTGGCCAAACGCCGCGGCTTGGTGCGAAGCACCATTCTCAACCATATTGAAATACTTTCGCAAACCGAAGCAGACATCCATCTGAATCATCTTCGCCCCCCGACTGAACGCTTCAATACTATTCAAAAAGCATTCAAAAAAACAGGTTCATGGCAACTGGCTCCTGTTCTTGAAATTCTTGGCGAGGGCTTTTCCTACGAGGAACTGCGTTTGGTTAGAATTTTTCTTCGCGCGGATCAGAAGAGCGCTTCTTCCTTGCCAGAACATTCAAACGGCCGCACTTGAAAAATCACGGCATTACACGTACACTCGGAGATGAACCTGCATTGAACGTGGCCTGAAAAGACGGTATTGTCACCGCACTTGGTGGAGGCGTGGCTGAGTGGTTGCCCGCCCTAGGCGGGTCCGCCTCGAGCGGAAAGGCACCGGTCTTGTCCCGCAGCATGGCGGAGGGGTGCGAGAGTGGTTGAATCGGGCGGTCTTGAAAACCGCTAAGGCTGAAAGGTCTTCGTGGGTTCGAATCCCACCCCCTCCGCCATGAGACGGGATCCCGCGTCTATGCAAATTAGAGATAGCTTTGGAGCGGGAAAAACCGCTAAGGCTGAAAGGTCTTCGTGATTCGCCTGCCTGTCGTCAGACAGAAATTCCGCCCCTTCGCCAGATTGCCATTTGAATTGAAACCATGAACGAATTCTTTCCTTCCACAACCCCATATTCCTTTCATATAGGATATCTTATTACATTTGGACTGGGCCTGACGCTGCTCAGTCTTTTTGGCGTGGAATTTGTGTCTTTAAGCTGGGGACAACTGGGAATAACCTTCTACATATTTCTGGGCATCGGTTTTCTGCTCGTAGGATCCACCATGCTGTGGTACACGACACAGCGAAACAAGATGCGCCTTCACTTCGGCTGGGCCATCACCGGGGCATTGCTGGCACTGGCAATGATTGCATACTCCATCCCGATGTCTAAATATTTACTTTCCATCGGCTGGCATGAGAGATAGCCAGGGGGGTGGAAGATGCTCCAAAAATGCATAGTTGACTGAAGGAGTATGCTGCACTACACTACATATTGTAGTGTAGATTATAATTCTTCAAAAGATATGCTACACTGCATAACATATTCATAAACACTTCATTATGGAAGAGCAACAAGACCAACAGCAAAATCTTACCAAGCGGGAGCGCAAAGAACTGCGCCGCCAGGAAAAAACGGAAGCCAAAGATCAAGTTCAGCGAAGTAAAACCATGAAACGCTGGATCACCTGGCTCTCAGTAATTGTGGGAATCGCCATTGTTGTTGGTGGTTTTGTCTGGGCGGTGGTGAACTCAAATCCAGCGGAAAACACTCCCCTCGCTGACACGGTAGTAGACACTGACTGGACAAAAGGTAACCAGGACGCGTCAGTGGTATTGGTAGAATACAGCGATCTCCAATGCCCAGCTTGCGCTTCGTACGAGCCAATGATCAAACAAGTAATTGAGAACTTTAGCGAGGACGTACTTTTCGTCTATCGGCATTTTCCATTGAAATCCATCCATCCTAACGCGGAAGAAGCTGGCTGGGCGGCGGAGGCCGCCGGACAACAGGACGCGTTCTGGGAGATGCATGACATCCTCTTCAACCGGCAAACTGCCTGGTCTGCACTCAGCAACCCCAAAGATACTTTTATCGACTATGCCAAGGAATTGGGTTTGAATGCCGAACAATTCGACACGGATTACGAATCAGACACGGCCAGAGATAAAGTCAATTCAGACTACCAAAGCGGCGTCCGGTCAAGCGTCCAGGGCACTCCGACGTTTTTTATCAACGGCGAAACGATCTCCAACCCCCGCACCTACGATGAATTCGCCAACATCATCACCAATGCCCTGGGATCAGCGGAGTAAAAGACTAGTCATCGCGCTCCTAATCATCGCTATCTTGGGTTTTCTAGACGCGACCTATCTGACTGTTCAACATTATCTGGGACAGGCCCCCGCTTGTGGCGCCCTCCGTGGCTGCGAAACCGTCACTAGCAGTACATATTCGGTCTTGTTTAGCGTACCAATCGCCCTTTTCGGCGCTCTCTACTACTTGGCAATGATAGCCGGTTCGATTTTCACCCTGGACACGAAAAACGTCGTCTTACTGCGATGGCTGGCTCGGCTGACAGCGGCTGGTTTTTTATTTTCCTTGTGGCTGGTGTATATCCAGTTGTTTGTCATTGAAGCCGTCTGCATCTATTGCATGGCTTCAGCCGGCACCTCGACGCTGCTATTTATCACCGGAATAATGATACTACTCCGTAAGCGGCAAAATACATTAAATCAAGCAGTATGACTTTTCAAGCTTTCTTAGTTGTTCTTCATATAGCCGGTGTGGTACTCGGCGTAGGGGCGGCCACGATAAGCGACATACTGTTTTTGAGAGTTATGCGTCGTCAACAGCTTTCCGTTGATGAGCTTCAAATTATGAAGATTCTCGGCAGGGTAATTTGGACCGGATTGGCCCTGCTCTTTGCTTCAGGATTCGGCATATTGATTTCGATGGGCATCAACAACGCGGATTTGCTTTCACACGCTCCGGCAAAAGTACTAGTGAAGCTTTGTATTACGGTTATCGTTTTTCTGAACGGACTGGCTCTACACTGGTATATTCATCCCCTCCTCGAAAAGCTCAGCCAGCAGTTCGATACTGGCATTCTCTTCAGCCGCAAGGGACTGATGTTCACCAGCGGAGGATTATCGATCGCCTCATGGTGGACAGCCTTGATTCTGGGAGCGTGGCGCGGACTCGATCAGCCTTTTTGGATAATTCTGGGCGCGTATGCGCTATTTGTACTGGCATCAATAACCGGAGCGCATGTAGTCAGTCGCTGGATTCTCAAGCGATCCGGTCTCCACCCCAGTCATATTCCGGAAACAAACGTATAGTCGCGCCATTGAGTTTTTTGTCCCGGAATGCTACTGTGTAGACGGAAGTATTTGTAATACATCACAATGGCTGAAAAAGATTACGGGAAGGTATTCCATTCGTGGAAGTTTAAAGAATACCAAGAGCACCAGCGAGGGCTATTGTGGCATATCTTGTTTTTCGCGGTAGGAGGCGGAACCGCTCTGTACTCTATCATAGTCAAAAACTGGCTTTTTCTCTTTATCATACTGACGCTCTGGATCGTGATTTTCATCACAACGCGCCGTCAGCCTCTATTGCTGACGTTTTCTATCGCCGAGGATGGGGTGGCTGTTGACAACAAACTCTATTCGTACGACACTCTGAAGGAGTTCTGGATCATCTACAACCCGCTGGAAAGCAAATACCTATATCTCAGTTTCCAGTCTGATTTCCGCCCCGATCTGGTTATTCCACTGGAAAACACGAACCCGGTGAAAGTAAGGGAAACTTTGCTGGAGTATCTTCCGGAAGATGTTGAGCGTAACGAGGAGTCTGCGTCTGAGATTATGAGCCGGGAGTACAAGCTGTAGGTTGATATTCCGCACCCGGTGAGTCTTGGCAAGACATACTACACACTATGCGCCCGTAGCTCAGCTGGATAGAGCGCAGGCTTGCGGAGCCTGAGGTCGTAGGTTCAATTCCTGCCGGGCGCACCAGAGATATTATTGGATCGTTATGGTTCCTAAGGGTGTGAAAAAACCCGCCACATAAGAAGGGCGGTTTCTTCGGCATACCCTACTCTAGCCCCATTCAGGCGGCCGTGCTAGCATTGGAGTATGCGCGTACAACGATTTTGGTCTTCAATTTTGGTCGCGGTAATCGGCGTCACCTGGCATATGACAGCCCTAGCCCTGGCTGATCGCTGGGTAAACGATTTTCCGGCCATCGACGATGTCATATTGCGAAATTTGCCGAAGATCGAGCTCTTTGGCATTGGTGAAATTATTTTTGGTCTCTATATATTTTGCTTTGCCGTTTTATTTTTCAGGCAAAAGAATTTTGACTTGCCTGCGTTATTGACCGCGCTGGGAATATTTTACGGTCTTCGCGGGTTTTTTCTTTTGCTTCTTCCGATTGGTCCCCCGATTGACGCTTTTGGCGCGGCCGAAAGGCTGACAATTTATCCCTACGCTTCCCATGCGTATTTTCCCGGAGGGCATATCGGCATCATGACCATCATGGCTCTCTCGTTACGAGACCGGCGCCTGAAAACTGCGTTTATCGCGGCCGCGGCGCTCTTTGGTATTGGTTCAATGATTACGCGAGCGCATTATTCAGCCGACCTGCTAGGCGGGATAGTTCTGGGCTATGCCGTGTTTGTCTACCTGGATAGAAGACGATCGCGGCTCAATACACAGGCATGAAACAGCTTTTTCCCGACACCCCCATCACTGACCTACAAACAGTCCGTCCCAGCATCGCGCAACGGCTGCACAAGCTGGGGATACGCTTGGCGAAGGACTTGCTCTATCACTGGCCTACCCGGTACGAGGATTTTTCCAAGATCACTACCATCAGCCGGCTTAGCCCCAATACCCGAGTCACAGTTAAGGGAAAAATCGACGCAATACAGAACCGGCGCAGTTGGAAGCGCCGGCTCAATATCACCGAAGCAATACTCAGCGATGACACCGGCAGCGTCAAGATAATCTGGTTTAACCAAGCCTACCTGGCCAAAACTTTCTCGCCGGGCGACAAAATTATTATTGCCGGAAAGATAGAGCTCGACCAATACGGACTGCACTTCACCAATCCACTGTATGAAAAACTCAGCCGTCAGCCCGTCCACACTAGCCGGCTGATCCCAATCTACCCGAGTACGGCCGGCCTGACACAGCGCCATATCCGCTATCTTATCCAGCTTGTCCGCCCCCTCGCGGGCAGATTGGGAGATTATCTTTCTCCAGGGCTGCGCCAACAGGCTGGAGTCTTCGATTTGCCTTTTGCCCTGGAAGAAATCCACTTCCCTCAGAACGCCCAGCGCCTGAAAAACGCTCAGGAACGGCTGAAATTCGAAGAGCTGTTTCCCATCCAGGTCTATACCCTGCAGAATCGGCGCCAGCAACAATTAGCTGCCGCGCCAACCATTCCGTTTGCCGAAGCAACAACAAAGAAATTTGTCTCGTCGCTTCCTTACACCCTGACCGACGCCCAGCGCAAAGCCGCCTGGGAGATTGTCCACGACCTGGGGAAAGCCCATCCGATGAATCGCTTGGTGGAGGGAGACGTGGGATCGGGCAAAACTGTCGTTGTCAGCCTGGCAGTTTTAAACACCGCCGAATCAGGCTATCAGTCCGTCATTATGGCGCCGACTGAACTGCTGGCCGAGCAGCATTTCCACACATTCACTAAACTCTTTCAGTCGAATAAAATCAAGGTCGGGCTATTGACCAGAAATTACAAACGATTGAGTTATCAAACAGGTAATACGGTCAAGAAAAAAGTGCTTGAAGAAACGAAGACGGGCAAGGTTGATCTGCTGATCGGCACTCACGCTTTAATCCAGGAGGCTGTAAGTTTCCACAATCTCGGGCTGGCGGTGGTGGACGAACAGCACCGCTTTGGAGTGGAGCACAGAAAACTGCTGACTGCTAAGGCGCGCGCCTCTCAAGACAAAGCGCTGGAGCCACATTTCCTCAGCCTGACCGCCACACCCATCCCCCGCACTCTGGCTCTGGGATTGTATGGCGACCTTGATATTTCCATCATTGACGAGATGCCCAAAGGACGCCAGCCAATCAAAACGAAGATCGTGGACGCTCCGCAACGAAAAGACGCGTATCTGTTCTGTGCCAAACAGATGAAGGCCGGACGACAAATATTCGTTATCTGCCCTTTGATCGACCCCTCGGACAAGCTTGGCGTCCGTTCGGTCAAAGAAGAGCACGCCAAACTACAAAAAGTATTTAAGTCTTTCAAGGTCGGCCTACTGCACGGCCGCCAATCCTCCGCCGAACGCGAAAGGACAATGCGGGCATTTCTGAGCAAAGCCGTCCAGATGCTTGTCTCCACTTCCGTGATCGAAGTGGGCATCGACGTGCCCAACGCCACCGTCATGATGATCGAGGGTGCCGATCGTTTCGGCTTGGCCCAGCTTCACCAGTTCCGCGGCCGGGTTGGTCGCGGACAATATCAATCCTATTGTTTTCTGCTCACGGACAGCGAGGGTGATGGAGTCCGGCAACGCCTGCAAGCCGTAGCTGCTTCACAAAACGGATTTGAGCTGGCGGAGAAAGACCTGGAAATGCGCGGTCCTGGCGAGCTGTACGGACTGCGTCAATCAGGTTTCCCCCAGTTCAAGATCGCTAAATTGACGGATTTACCAGTCATAAAGAAAGCGCAGACTTTGGCAAAATCCGTATTGGCATCTGATCCGGATCTGGCACTTCACCCCAAAATCAATGAACGCATGCGCCAGTTCCGTGACGCCATCCATTGGGAATAAGCGGCCAAACATTGACAAATCGTCTCCCTATGTGTATATTCTAGGGTATTGCTCTTTTCGCATTTTGACTACTCGCGCCGCAACATCAGTGAGCGAATCGAGCCCCGTGTTATGGGGAGTCTAGTCTCAAATACTTCTCGACAAAGACCCACGGCTACGCCGGACCGGGTCCTTGCCCAGCACCCGATCGGGTGCCGCGGTTCTATTGAGAATAAGGACTGACTCTCCACCAATTTCCCGAGCTTGGTTTAAATAGGGAGCCATGGCATAACGAAAGGGGGTGGCCATGCAACTTCTGACGTTCTAATCACTCCACGGTTGAGTTTTTCTGGGACCAAAACGTGGTTCCTCAAGACTGGGCAACAACAATGGGGTGGAAGATGTGCTATATCCTCAAGGAAGAGCGGCCGAAGAAGGGCGCCAAGTCTGGTGATCCGCCGAAATTCCGGAAGATCACCGTCGCGCACACGTTGACGTCAGGCATCACCTACATCAACGGAGACGGCCGGGAACGTCCTCTCTCAGTGTGCATCAACGACCACGGTGAAGACGGCTTCTGCGGACACTGTGATGAGGCTCGTGAGCCGCTCACTGACTTCGTCCGGCGCGATGGCCGAAGGATGACCTATCTCGGGGGTGACAGCGAAGGCATCGTGCTTCTTTTCAAGCTGGGAATCGTTCCGATCGGCCAAAAGCCGGAAGGGATCAATCTTCTCGGCACCGAAGAAGTCGTCGCCGTCATGCGACGCGGGCTCCGGGACAACAGGGCGCGGTGGAAGG
This sequence comes from bacterium, assembly GCA_030699685.1. Classification (GTDB taxonomy): domain Bacteria; phylum Patescibacteriota; class Patescibacteriia; order JAHIZJ01; family JAHIZJ01; genus JAUYLJ01. The sequence goes on from JAUYLJ010000010.1 coordinate 17,455, forward strand.
AGGTCTTCGGCGATAAGATGCCGAAGGTCGATGGCCGGTTTCGTACTGGCAACCTTCGTCTACTGGCTGAGATCGTGTTTCCGGCACAGATGCTGGGGCTGATCCGTGACGGCGGAGGGCTCAATCCGGCCCCAAAGGGGGCCAAGAAGGAAGGCACCAAGCCTCCCATCTTCTCTCTCGATGGACGCAATCTTCTTCACGAAGCCAGGCAGCAGTAGTCGACACGGAAGTTCAAACGGCAGAATGCTTGCCGAGCCACAAACCCGTAAGGGTAAAAGTGCCACTGGGGGTAATCCGGGGTATAAAGAAATGTGAGCTCTGACACGGATTCTGCCGTGTTTTATTTGCATAGAACCAACAAAAGCAAGTTGAATAAGCTATTAATATTATAGCCGCACTGTATCGAAGCCGCTGCAAATAACCCCGCTGGAGCCATTACTTATCTGATAACAATACTCTTGAGAGCGCAGGCGGGGTATCCTTACTCCAGAACCCAGGGTTCACTCTGGAGATGCCGGATCACCCGAAAAGTGTATTGCTGACAATACTGTTTTTTTGGGTGTTTCATACTGTAAAAAACAAAGCATCTGCCGAATGTCCGGCATGACGAATTAATATCCGTGGGGCTTGGAAGATCTGCTCAGCTGAAAAAGAATACGATATGCGCTTCCAAAACAAATATACGTAGGCAGATAAACGTTTGCCTAACTACAAAATATTGAAAATCGTTCTTATTTCGCCAATTCCGCTTCCACCAGCGCGGCAAATTCATCGTAAGTGACTACTCCTTCTTGCAAGGTTTCACCGATAAAGAAGACCGGCACGCCAGGCAGGTTCAAGCTGATAGCGTCGCTGACTGACAGGTCAATCAAGCCGACCGTTGCGTCCGAATCAAGACACGACTGGAAGAGCTCTGAATCCAGGGCCAGATCCGAAGCATACTGTAACAACTCTTCAAACGTAAAGCCATTTTCAGAGTGGAATATCTTCGAATGCATTTCCCAGTATTTGCCCTGATTGCCGGCACAGCGAGCCGCTTCAGCGCCCAGCAAGGCAAGGTCGTCAGACTGATTGTAATAATCTTTCCAAACCAGGTTGACCCGATCACCGTAGGTATCGATAACCTGGGTAAGGACGCGTTCCGCCGACGCCGAATACCCTGAACCAAAACTGCCAAATTCCACTATTGTCACCTCGGGATCAGACGCGCCTTTTTTCGGGTCACTTTCACGGATTACGGGCTGTCCGGAAATCTCCTGTTCGGCTTTAGTCACCAGCGGGTTGACTGATACGTCAATTGGTTCCAGCAATCCAGTGGTAGCCGACTCGGAGGAAAGTCGGTCTGATTGGTTGTTAAGCAGACTTTGCCAGACAAAGTACATCACCGCGACAATCATCACCGCCGCTACTCCCAGAGCGACAAGCACGATGATTTTGATGCGATTGGATGTTTGTACAGATTTTTCGGGCATTTACTTTATCCTAATTTGTTCTAGCGTGCCGGTCAAGGCGTTGCGAAAATACAGAGAGTTTCCATCACCCGATACGTACAAATCTTCAACGCTGTAGCCTTCATCTCCTGATTGAGCATACGGCATAGCCAGTAACGATTTTTGTCCGGTCTCCAAATTGATTTCGTAGAAATTGTCCGGCGTAAAGCGGCTGAGTTCCGGGGCCAAACCCGCGCCGTCTTCGAGCCCGGTAGGAACAGCACAATAGAGCGTTGTGCCGGCGAAAGTGCATTTGTCAGGCCAGGTATTCACGTCTAGGCTGGTATTGTTGAGGCCGATGGAGTCCCCTTTTGCGTCAACAATGTGAAGAGTAGGTTTATAGCCTGAATCGGCGTTATAGACGCTGTAAAGCAGCTTATCGCCTTGCGGTGTCCAGCGTCCGGTAAATCCGGCTCCATCCACCCGAAACGACTTAAAATTTTCGCCGTGCTGTCCAATCAAAAATATCTCTTCCTGGTCCACGCCCACGCCTTCGCGATACATTCCCACCACTTGTCCGTCAGGCGACCAGGTCACATCTACCCTGTCATCTCGAAAACCAAGCGGCTCGACTATCTGCTGGCCTGAACCGTTGGGACTGGCCACCGCCAGCCAGCGCTCTCCTTCGTCTTCACCGAGAAACTCGTAGGCAATTTTGTCTCCGGTTTCAGAAAATTCAACTTCGCCAATTTCTTTAGGCAAAGTAACCGTAGTGCCGTTATCAAAATTGTAATAAATGTTACTGCCGTCCGGGTAGCTGAGTATAGCCTGATTCAGTCCGGGCGACCAGGCGACATCGGCCACGCTGAAAAATTCTTGTTCGGATATTTGTATCCTTTCACCATTGGGGAAAAGCTTGACGAAAGTCCCGGTCTCCTGGTCGTAATACACATATTCCGTCCCGTTTTCGGAAGCAATGCCGTGCTGGACGCTCGAATCGGAAACGCGAGTCACGCGAGTCACGCCGCCATCCGCTACATCAGCGATTTCAGGCAGACCCGTCTGTCCGTTGACGTTCACGCCTGGTTCTCCGTTGACATTTTGATTGGCATTGACCGGGCGGTTGACATTGGTGTTTGGCAAGCCGCCAGGAGTAACAGGCCCGGCGTTCGTGTTGGCGTTATCGTTCCTTGTATCGTCCGGGACAAGGAAGGCCTGAAAAAAGACATAGTAAATGGCATACCCTATCGTCAGCGTCACGACGGTCATGCCAACTATGAGCAGAATTCTTTTTGTCTGGGTAGTCATGTGTTAATCGCAGTTCTCATCACCATTGTATAATACATAGTATCCGTCTATCACATTTTTCACGCAGATTGATTTTGTCCCGTGAACGGCTCTGGAATCATTCGTGCATTCCTTAGACGATCCGCAACTCTTCGGCTTACGCTGGTCGCCGTCTTGTTCCCAGCACACACCCTCAGCGTCGTCTTCACCACAGTCCGCTCTCTGGAACCAGCTCGTGGGGCCCACCCCGGCTGGAGATAATATTTTACCGTATACGCATTTATCGCCAAAGCCGCTCCGTTCAAACTTGGCGCAGCCAAAACTCGGATTCAATGTTTTTAATTCGTCATCGACATCTTTACAATGGTTTTCGTTCGTGCTGGTGCATGCTTCCTGGCCACTGACGCAGTCATAGTCCCCGCTTGGCAACTCATGGCAAACTCTGGTGTTGAACCCCTGAGCTCCGGCGCAAGTAGAGGTCACGCACACATTTCCCGTTGCCTGCCCAGTGTCAGGATTGATAATACCGTGCGGAGCGCCGCATGATCCGCTATACCCGGCTTCCTGTCCGATTTGCGCTTCCCAGCCTGTGGCCAAATCTTCGCAGAATTTAGCATTCAAAGGAACATTTGTCACATTATCGATAGTCGGGACAGAGAGCGAAGTAATCATAGGATTAATTGTCTGGAGGAAAACATAGGAAATCAGCGCCAGAACCACACCGATAATCGCTGACGTAATATTGTCCTTTGCCTGGCTGATTTTTTCGGCATTCCCTCCTGAGGTAATCCATTTCATCCCTCCGAACATCATCATCGCGACCGCGAAAATCCCTATTGTTCCGACAAAGTACGCGTAAAAATATCCGACATATTCTGGCAATCCGCTGACGCAATAGGTGCCGATCCAAACGTTCAATTCCAATTCATCCTGAGTGCAGCCCGCCTGGCCATATACTCTCGCCTCTGCTCCGGGAGCGATGAATAATACTGACACTGCCGTCAATGTAACTACCAAAGCAAGCATCATGCTTAGTTTCATCGGAGAAAAAGTTTTTTTCAGCCTGGTCATGGTATAAGTATACTGTATTTTCCTGGGAATTTCTATCGTTGATTATATTACGGCCGTGACAATACCGAGAATCCCTTCACGCAAGTAATACATAACTGTCACATAGATCATGAGCTGCGTGCCAACAACGATGATGATCAAGCCCCAAACAAGTATCGCCAAGGGAAGCTCAATTTTGGTCATCTTCCATTTCTCCCGGCCCATCATGTGACCAACGACCAACTGCACCCCCCAAATCAATATAGTGATGACAATCCCGACTATCGTCAGCGCGCTGCCAGTCCGGATGGCCAGCCAGATCATCCGGAACTGCTGGATCTTCCGCGCCTGAGCCGCGCCAGCCAGAGCGGCTTCACCCGCTCCCTTTGCGTCTCCCTCAGCCACAGCCGAAGCTGCTCCAACCGCGGCTCCGGATTTCCCAGCCCCTAACCCTTTCTTATTCCGTAAATATTTATAACCAGCGTATTGTGCGCCAGCTTGTCCGGCTTCTCGCGTCAAGCCTTTCGCGCCTTCGGAGGCATAAGACCCGCCATATTGATCAACCCCTTCTTGGCCGATCCTTCTTGGCCGTGACAAAGATTGTTTGCCTGTCACGTCACCGACCAATGTAGCGATTTTAGAAGCCTCTCTAACATATTCCAGCTGCTTCTTTCTCCTGCGTTCCTTTTTGGCGCTGTCTTCCAAATCTGAGGACACCGTGTACTCTTCGTCTGCTCCGTGTGGGGATGTTAAGCCACCGCCAAACTTGCGCCGATTGTAAGCCCTCATACTTCGGGCGGCTGATTTCTGAGCTTTTCGACGCGCGCTACGAAACATCCGGCCTGCTCTTTGCTGCTTCTCATTATCCGACGTAACTGCCGTGCCTTGGGCAAATGAAGCTTCAGCTGCCATGGAAAAATTTATCCGCGCCTTTTAAACTTACTGCCACAACGCTTCATCAACTTTCCAGACTGACTGTTCGTTGACAAAGCGAATGCGTACTTCCTGATAATAG
>JAUYLJ010000014.1 GCA_030699685.1 bacterium
GACGCCCAGGTGATCGCTGACGGCCAAAGCGCCGTGGCCATGCCGGTCAACGTGGCCGTTGCCCATCACCGTCTGAAGATGATTGTGGGAAAAAACCGGGCTTTTACTTAGAGTGCGCTGAGTTAGAACACCGGCCAACGAAGAAACGCAGTTGACAAAAGTGCGTTTTTATAATACTCTTCATGGAAGTTTCTTGTGAAAATTATGACAGACCAAAGCGTCCAGACAATTGCCATCCCCCAGCGGATCATCGTCAAAGAATTGGCGATGAAAATGAACAAGCCGGTCACTGAAGTGATCTCTCTTTTGATGCAGAACGGCGTGATGTCTTCTCTCAATGAGTGGATTGATTTTGAGACCGCCGCCGTCATTGCCTCTGACCTGGGCTTTGATGCCGTCGAGCAAGCTGAATCCGAAGAAAGCGACGCGGCTAGGGAGCTTATCGAGAAACAATCTACTCCGAAAAAACTTGAACCGAGGCCGCCCGTAGTGGTGGTGATGGGCCATGTCGACCACGGCAAGACAAAACTACTGGACGCGATCCGTGAAACAAACGTCGTCGATTCGGAAGCGGGAGGAATCACCCAGCATATTGGCGCCTATCAAGCCAAGGAAAAAAACCGATTGATGACTTTTATCGATACACCGGGACATGAAGCGTTTTCGGCCATGCGTTCACGGGGAGCGAAAATAGCCGACGTGGCGATCCTGGTGGTAGCGGCCGACGACAGCGTCAAGCCACAGACTCAAGAAGCCATCACCATCATCCAGAAGGCGAACCTGCCAATGATCGTCGCCATCAACAAAGTCGACCTAGCTGAAGCCCAACCGCAAAAAGTAAAACAGGATCTGGCGCAGTATAACGTGCTGGTAGAAGGCTGGGGCGGCAATGTTCCGGTCGCTGAAATCTCGGCCAAAGAAAAGCAAGGTATCACTGAACTGCTGGATTTGGTATTACTGGTTGCTGATATGAACAAGCAACGCATCATGGCCGATCCCTCTCAGGCTCCGGTCGGTACCATCATTGAATCGCATATTGATAAAGGGAAAGGACCGCTAGCTACCGTCATCGTCCAAACTGGCACCCTGAGAAAAGATGATCTGGTGACCGTGGGCGGCGTGGTTGGCGGAAAAATCCGTGCCATGCGCGACCATCTGGGCCAGATCGTTTCCGAAGCACTTCCTTCACAGCCGGTTGAAATCTCGGGGCTAGAGCGCGCAGCCAGCGTCGGCGATATCATGACGATCATAACCAAGGCCGAACTGGCCAAGATGAAGAAGCTGAAAGAATTCAAACCCAGCGCCCCAACCGTCCATATTATAAAAAAAGAGGTTGAAGAGCAGGAAGAAAACAGCGTTGGCCAAGTGAAAAAATTGAATCTCGTGCTCAAGGCGGACGCGCTTGGTTCCCTTGAAGCGATTATTCAGTCGCTTGAAAAAATCGAGAGCGATGAGGTGAGAGTGGATATAGTGGCAAAAGGCCTGGGTAACGTTACCGAAGCTGACGTCCAGCGAGCAATCGCTTCCGAGGCCATACTCTATGGCTTCAATGTCAAAGCCACTCCCAGCGCGCTTGAGGTAGCCAAAGGCCAGGATTTCACCATCCGCACGGCAACGGTGATTTACGACCTGATCGGCGAAGTGTTCAATGAGCTCGAACAGTTACTCACCCCGGAAATCATCCGCGCGGAACTTGGCGAACTGAAGGTCCTTGCTGTCTTTCGAACCAAGCTGCCAAACGTCATTGCCGGTGGCCAGGTCACTAAAGGCCAGATGAAGAATGGCGCGCAATTCGAAATCGTGCGCAACAACGCGGTGATGGGGCGCGGAACCGTCGAACAAGTGCAGATGGAAAAGCGGGCAGTTGACTCCGCTCCGGCCGGAAAAGAATGTGGATTGAAGCTGAAAGTGGACGCCGGCCTGGAGGTAGGCGATGTTCTGAAGGCGTTTACGGAGGAAACAAAGAAAAAGATTCTGAAACGACCCTAAAGTGCCAAGCCAGCGCATGCCTCAAGTGAATCACCTGATTCGGGAGGCGGTAAGCGAAGTGTTGAGCCGCGACTTTGAACTACCTCAAGGCTGCCTAGTCACGGTCAGCCGCGTTGCCACTTCAGCTGATTTGAAGCAAGCGAAAGTCTGGGTAAAAATTTTCCCCGTCTCGCTTATGGAAGAAGTGGGTACTATGTTGCGGCGCAAGCGTTCCGAAATTCAGGAGCACCTGAACGGCAAAGTAGTTTTGAAATTCATGCCGAGGTTAACCTTTCTGGTCGACGAGTCAGAGGAAAAAGCCGACCACATCAATCAGTTGCTTGATTCAATCAGCTATGACGAATAACTCTTTTCCATGGCCGACCATAGAAAAGGAATTCCAGCGGGCTGAAAGGGTCCTCATCCTCAACCCGAAAGATTCTGACGGGGACAGCATCGGCGCCGGTCTGGCCTTGTGGCACTACTGCGCCATGCTGGGCAAGAAGGCTCTGATGTTCACCGCCAAAGCGCCGTCGGACCAGCTCTCCTATTTGCCGGGTTTTGAACACATCTCTCATGACTTTAAAGACCTTGATCCTTGGCAATTTGATTTGGCGGTCAGCGTCGACTTTGCCGATCTGAAAATGCTGGATTTTTCCGACCCTCTGTTGGAGCGTTTACGCGCCACTCCTTTTATCAACATTGATCACCACCCGACTAACCATCTTTTTGGCACAATCAACGTGGTGGAACCGACTGCTGCGGCAGCCTGCGAACTTCTGTTCATGTTTTTTGAGGAGCAGGGGATTCGGTATACGAGCGATGTGGCTACTTGTCTGCTTACGGGCATCATCTACGACACCGGCAGCTTCGCCCATCTGAACACCACCCGATCCGTGGTCGAGGTATCCGCCCAGCTGCTCAGCCGCGGCGCGCGAATGAAAGAGATTACCAACCACGCTCGCAACAAGTCGCTACCGACATTAAAATTATGGGGCGTAGCCCTCTCCCGCCTGCAAACCCACCCGCGCACCGGCATCTCGACCACCATCATCTCTCAAGAAGATTTGAAAGAATCCGACGCCGACGATGAAGCGACCGAGGGCATCGCCAATTTTCTCAACTCCTTGTCAGGAGCCAAAGCCGTCCTGGTGCTCAAAGAGTCTGCCGATGGAAAAATCAAAGGCAGCCTTCGTTCCACTATGCCGGGCGTCGATGTCTCCAAGCTCGCGATGGCGCTGGGCGGAGGCGGGCACAAAAAAGCCGCTGGATTCACGATACCCGGAAGATTGAAACACCGCGGCAGTCGTTGGCAGCTTGTCTAGGCTGTAGTATAGTGGGAGAGAATTCAGAATTGATAATTAAGAATTAATTCGCAAGAATTTCCCGTAATTCTTAATCATAAATTCTTAATTCTGAACTGA
>JAUYLJ010000025.1 GCA_030699685.1 bacterium
TCAGCCGGGAATTGTTTTGAAAAACAAAAATGCCGTTATCGTGGCGCACAGCCGGGTTTTTTTCGAGCCGGTGGCGTATCTCCTGCGTCGTGAAGGTGTTAGCGCGGAATTTCTATCGCCAGGAAGCGATGTAGACGCGGTCAAAAACGCCGATATCGTGATTATCGCCGTGGGCCATGAGAATTTTTTGGCGGCCGATAATATTAAAAACGGCGCTATAGTTATAGACGTAGGGATCAACAAGACGCCTCATGGTGTAGTGGGAGACGTGGACGCGGAAGCGGTTCGCTCGCTTGATGGATTTATTACTCCGGTTCCAGGCGGCGTAGGACCAGTGACGGTCGCGTCGCTGTTAGCGAACACGGCAGCCGCTGTTGCGCGGAGACCTTAACCGGGACCCAGCGGGTTGTAGCCGTTGGTTACTTCAGTGTAGTCGTCGTAGCCATCCCCATCCGTGTCTTTCTTAAAGGGGTCGGTGCCGATTGAGCGCTCATTCGCGTCGTCAAGCCCGTCCTGATCAGAATCAATCGGGCTTGAGTTTGTGTTCTGGTTAGCATTGGAATTCGAGTTCGCGTTCGTATTGGCATTGGTAGTGACGTTGGTGTTGGCATTTACGTTGTTGTTGCTATTCGCGTTGGTGTTTGTATTGAGATTGGCGTTGACGTTGCTATTCGCGTTCGAATTCACGTTTTGGTTGCTGTTCGTTGCGTTCGTATTGGCATTCGCGTTGGTTGTATTGGTATTTCGATTGATGTTGCCGTTAGCGGTATTAGTGTTGCTTTGGTTGGTGACGTTGGTGTTATTCACGTTCGCCGAGTTGGTATTGTCATTGCTTGCGCTTAGCGAACGGAAAATGAAAATTGCCGCGGTTACCACGCCGGCCAGCACCACAATGATAATAATGCCAACAATAACGTATTTCTTTCTGTTGTCCTCATCGCCGCCCATCGGGTCTATCGGAGTGGCGGTGCCAGGCTGATCAGCCGGAGCGGGAACGGGAGCCTGAGGAGCGGCTCCGCTTGCCTGAGACAAAGGCTGGCCAGGAGGAGTGGCACGTTGATTATCAGGGTTAGCGATTGTTGCTGGGTCATCAAACATGGAAAAGACTTTAATGTTGCCTTTATAATTATATCCTTTTTCTATTTTTGCCGCAAATGATACTATGAAGGGGTTATGAGTGATAAGCTATAGGTTGCTAATACCTTTGCAGATTTGTCACTCGTCACCCATTACTCGTCACTTGTAACTCACATCCATGTCTTTCTCCCTTGGTATCGTTGGTCTGCCTAATGTCGGTAAATCCACGCTGTTCCGGGCTTTGACTAAAAAACAGGTTGATACGTCCAATTATCCTTTCGCCACCATCGATCCCAATGTCGGAGTGGTGCCGGTGCCGGATAAGCGCCTTGAGCTTTTGGCCAGCCTTTCCCAATCAGCAGAAATCGTCCCAACGGCCATTGAGTTTGTTGATATTGCCGGTTTGGTCAAAGGCGCTGCCCAGGGTGAGGGTCTGGGGAATAAATTTCTGGCCAATATTAGGGAAGTGGACGCGATTTGCCACGTAGTCCGCGCCTTTGCCGACCCGAATGTCATCCATGTGGACGGCCGAGTCGATCCAAAATCCGATCAGGAGACGATATTATACGAGCTAGCCATGGCCGACCTGGAAATAATCAGCAAGCAGTGTGATGGCGCGGAGGGGAAAGCGCGCTCGGGTGACAAAGAAGCGGTAAAACACCTGGAGGTATTTCAAAAGATACGACGTGTCCTTGATCAAGGGAATCCGGCAAACACGATAGAATTGACGGAAGAGGAAAGACTACTGCTTCGTCCTTTCAACTTACTGACGCTCAAGCCAATCATGACCGTGATGAATGTTGATGAAACTGACGTGGAAGCCGCGAATAGCGCGGTAAAAATCTCGGTCAAAACCGAAGCGGAGCTGGTTGATTTCTCGCCTGAGGAAGCAAAGGCATATTTGGGAGAATTAGGCTGGCAGGAAAGCGGTTTGGATCGTTTGATTCGCGCGAGCTATGCCTTGCTTGATCTCGTCACCATGATAACGACTGGTCCGAAAGAAACACGGGCTTGGACAGTGCGGCGGGACACAAAAGCCCCCCAAGCGGCCGCTGTTATACATTCTGATTTCGAAAAAGGATTTATCAGAGCCGAGGTTATCAATTGGCAAGTATTGCTCGACGCCGGTTCGGAAGCGCAAGCCAAGGCCAAAGGTCTAATGCGCATGGAGGGCAAAGACTATGTCGTGCAAGATGGTGACGTTGTGCACTTCCATGTAAACACGTAGCCATCTACGCTCCCTTGTGCAAGAGTACTGAGCCTCGACCGTGTGTTGATTATGCGCGAATCAGTACCGCCACTAAACGAGCAACATTTTGTCCCTCACGGTGATACAGAAATGGATTATGCCCTACCCAGTCGGGAAAGTTGCTCAAGGAAAATCCTGATAATGACGCGATTTTTTGTATGTCCGGTTGTATGATTTCACGGCCAGAGTGCCAGCTGGGCAATATAAGCACCACGCGGGCGGCAGGTTTGAGGTATGTACGCAGATTCTTCAGCGATTGTGAATAGAGCTGCGTGAGTTCATCGCGTAGATTTCCCAATTGAGCCTCGTCTTTGGGAGGACGCAAGGGGCCCAGATACGGTTCCGTGACCACGGCGTCTATGGAATCTGGAGCGAGTTGGGGAAAGGGTTTCCGCGCGTCATGCGTCGAAAGCTCAATCCGGGCCGATGCTAATTCGTGATAAGCACGCAGCCAGCGAAGATTGTTTTTTGTATCCTCAATCGCCTGAGGGTTGGAGTCGGAGCCGATAACTTGCCGGCAACCGAGAAGCAAAGCTTCTTGCAGGATAGTCCCGCCTCCACAGAATGGATCCATTACCACCGAGTCTTTGGTCACGTTGGCGACATTGAGCATGATCTGCGCCAGCTTTGGCGGGATCATTCCTTGAGAACGCATATCCCGTTTTGGACGACCATAATCACGGTGCCCGTAGGCTTCGAAGTTCTGCACGGCCAAAGTAAAGCCGATATGAATGCGGTTTTTGCTTTCATAGATCAGCACAATTTCGGCGCCACGTTCAATCAGCTTATTTTTACTAACAATGACCGATGAAAGCGGGTTGATTCGTGATGTTACCAAGCGAACCGCGCGCCCTTTTTTTCGCAACTCTTTTTTAATGTTCAAACCCATTCCCGCCAGCTGCCGTGGGGGTGGCAAGAGTTCTTTTTGGCCGTAGGCGCTGATGCCAATGATGTATCGTCCGCCGGATCGTCCGAAGTGTTCAAAAAATTTTGGCTCCATCACCGCCTGACGCAGCTCATCCTGATTCACGGTGTCGATGAGCTGCCCCACCTTAATCGTTCCGCCCATCTGATGCAGGTTTTTCACGCCGAGCTCCGAATCAATATCCAGGGCAATAGTGTCAGAGCTTATCCATGATGGATTTTGGCTAAATTTAGTCCAAATTTCCGCCCGGCTCAGGGAAGGAAAACGTCCAATTATAAAGAAAACTCTGCCCATAGTGATATGCTTGATTATTTTTGGGTCCTGTGATATCGTGGGGTGGTTGATTGTGCCGTAAACATTGGCTCAATCTATTGTATCATAATCTTACTACCCCAAACAGAAGAATGACCGAATACGAATTGCTGTATCTCATCCCGGCGGAAACGGCTGAAGACGAGGTCAAAAAAATCACCAGCCAAGTCAAAAACCTGATTACCGCAGGGGGCGGTTCGATAATTTCAGACTCACTGTGGGCAAAGCGTAAGCTGGCGTATCCTATCAAGCAAAGTCGTCACGCGTATTTTTGGCGCACGGAGTATTCCAGCGACACGAAGCTGAACACTGATCTGACTAGAGAGCTCAAGCTGCTTTCAGAGGTGATTCGGTTTATGATAGTCGATCGGATACCGGCTGAATTGCGCAAAGCTCAGGCAGAGGCGGAAGCGGCCTCGGAGGCCGAAGCGGAGGCCAAACCCGTGATGAAGAGCAAGCCCGTCGAACCCAAGACCGCAGAACCCGTAGTCTCGGCGCGTCGCGAGGAAAGCAAAGTCAGCCTGGAAGATCTGGATCAAAAACTCGACGAGATACTCGATCAAGATATACCTGACCGATAAGCCAGATGTTGAATCTCAATAAAGCCATGGTAATCGGTAATGTCACGAGGGATCCGGAGACCCGGACTACCCCGAACGGACAATCCGTTAGCAATTTCGGCGTTGCAACAAATAGAGTATGGCGGGACGCTCAGTCAGGAGAGCGAAAGGAAGCAACCGAATTCCATAACATTGTGGCATGGGGGAAGCTATCCGACGTGTGCAGTCAGTATCTGAAAAAAGGCGGCCGAGTATTCATTGAAGGTCGTTTGCAGACGCGATCATGGGATGACCCATCAGGCGTGAAAAAATACCGAACCGAAATTATCGCCGAGAATCTGATTATGCTGGACCGTAAAGATGCCAACGCGCCCGCAGCGGCGCCGGCCGCCAGTCCAACAGCTAGTCCTCAAACCGCTCCGGCTGCCGATGAAGAAATTAGTGTTGAAGACATACCATTCTAATTTATCCTGACCATGATAGAAGCACCCAAAGAAAAAAGCTGTTATATCTGCACCCAATCCGTTCCGGTGATTGATTACACCAACGTTCAGTTATTGCAACGTTTTCTTTCGTCATACTCGAAAATATTACCGCGTAAAAGAACCGGCGTTTGCGCTATGCATCAGCGAAAACTGGCAACGGCAGTGAAGCGCGCGCGTCAATTATCGCTCTTACCCTCAAGCGGACGATAATATGCTTGGCATGAACGACCTGTCGGTCGGCTCGATTTTCAAATATTCGGATGCTCCGTTTACCGTACTCAAGGCTGACCATGTGCAGATGGGACGGGGGAGCGCCGTTGTTCGGACGAAGATCAAGAATCTACTGACCGGTCAGGTCTTGGAAATTACATTCAAAGCCGGTGATAAGCTTGAGGAAGCCAGCATGGAGCGCCAGCGGGCAACTTTTTTGTATTCAGATGATGATGGCTATCACTTCATGAACACGCAGAGCTACGAACAGTTTTTTCTTTCTGCGGAGCAAATTGGCGAGGACAAATGGTTTTTGAACGAAAACACCGATTATGACATTACTTATTTTGACTCCAAGCCGGTCATGGTCCAGCTTCCTAAGGTGGTTGAACTGACGGTGACGGAGACCGAGCCAGGCGTCAGGGGAGATACCGCACAGGGGAACGTTTCCAAACCAGCTATGCTTAACACCGGCTTGCGAATCAACGTGCCGTTGTTTGTGAAGCAGGGGGACGTCATCAGAGTCAACACGGAGCGGCAAGAATACATCGAGAGGGTCTAGGAAGTACTGTATAATAATTTGATCTGGCGTCAAAAATAAATGCCATAGTTTTTTCATACAAAACAGACGGCTGACCGGCCGACTGTTTTGTGGAGTATCCTAGTGTTTCGCTTGAAGCTTCTCCATGATGGCTTTTCGCAGCGCTGCCATCAGGGTATCGTCATTGCGAATGTACTGCCGGGTGGCTTCACGTCCGACACCGAACTTCTGTTCGCCGAAGGAGTAGGAGTTTCCGCTTTTGGCGATCACGCCGTACTCGACGCCGAGATCAAGCAGATCCCCGGCTACTGAAATCCCTTCGTTGTACATGATGTCAAACTCTGATCGTTTGAACGGGGCGGCCACCTTATTTTTTACGATTTTCGCTTTTACGCGATTTCCCACCACTTCCTCGCCTTGTTTGAGCTGCGCGGCCCGGCGCACTTCGATTCTGACCGAGGAATAAAATTTCAGCGCGTTACCACCGGGAGTGGTTTCGGGATTGCCGAACATCACGCCAATCTTCATGCGAATCTGATTGATGAAAATCACCACAGTTTTCGTTTTACTGATGGTGCCGGCCAGTTTTCTGAGCGCCTGACTCATCAGCCGCGCCTGTAGACCGATATGGGTATCGCCCATCTCACCCTCTATTTCCGCTCTCGGCGTCAGGGCGGCCACTGAGTCGATGACGATGACGTCGACAGCATTGGATCGAACCAGCGTTTCCACGATTTCCAGAGCCTGTTCGCCTGTATCCGGCTGGGAAATAAGAAGGTCATTAATGTTTACTCCGATTCGACGGGCGTATTCCGGATCAAGAGCGTGTTCGGCGTCGACAAAAGCGGCGGTTCCGCCTCGTCTCTGCGCCTCGGCGATGATATGTTGGGCCAGGGTGGTCTTCCCTGATGACTCCGGTCCATAGATTTCAACCACGCGCCCGCGCGGCACGCCGCCAATGCCCAAAGCCAAATCCAGCGACAAACAACCCGTGGAAATAGCCTCGACATTCATCTGTTTTGATTCCCCCAGCTTCATAATCGCTTCATCACCAAAACGGTCCTTAATCTGCTCGATGGCGGCTTGGGCAGATTTTAGCTTATCCGCGGTGACTGCTGTTTTTTTAACCATATGTTTCCTTCTTCTCCCTGTTCGTCTTTAGGTTGTATTAACTAAAACTTTTCGATAGACAGTGGTAGATTGTCCACGTTTTTTGTAGGCGGTGATTTCAATAATGTTGACCCCGGATTGGAGGTTAATTTGCTCTTGAAATCGCCCTTCGCTGTCACTGAAAATCTCCTGTCCATTGATCTGAAGCTTCGATTCACGCTCCACCTGCCCGGCGATAGTAATGGAATATTCGTCGGTGATAACCGATTCGGCCGGCTGATCCACTCTGAGTTCGGGCGCGGAGACGGAATTAAAAAGCGTATACCCTAAATATGCGAAGACGGTTCCGATAATGAGAACTACCGCTCCTCGCCGGAGCAGTTTTGGAATGCTGATAAAATGCCTGGAGGAAAGCCTAGAGGGTGACGTAGGGACAGAATTCCCTAATCTTCTTGATTGTTGAAGTACGTGATATTCTCTGTCAAAAGTTTGTAGCACAGAAACGGTGTTCAGCTCCAGGCGCTCAGCGTAACGTCTGACAAAACTGCGGGCATAAGACCCTCCCGGCATCCTGTCGTAAGCACTCGCCTCAATCGCGGATAGATAATGCTCTTGAATTCCAGTATCAGCAGCCATTTTTTCCAGCGTCAGGCCAATCTCCTCTCGGACCGTCCGAAGACGTTCTCCTAGAGTTTCAGTGCCTCGAACGTTTTTTTTCTGAAATGCTGTCAATGGAGTATTTATACTTCTCTTTCTTCGTCACTCTCGTTCACTTCTTCCTCTTCTTCGTTTTCCTCAGTCTCGCCTATGTCAGGCCTGGCCAGCAGTATTTCACGGGGCTTTGCTCCTTCTCCGGGTCCAATTATACCCTCTTCCTCCAGGAGATCAAGCAGTCTGGCCGCTCGAGCGTAGCCTATGCGAAGGCGTCGTTGAAGTAGGGAAGCGGAGGCTTTGTTCGCCTGCCAGATCACTTCTTTGGCGCTATCCAGCAGATCGTCATCGTCGCCCAAATTGTCATAGCCATTTCCGTTGACTGACGTTTGTTTTTCGATCACCTCTTCAACATAGTCGGGTTCGCTGTCCTGTTTTAAGTAGCTGGCGACGCGTTCAATTTCGGTTTCTGTCACTAATGCCCCTTGGATGCGTCGCGGCTTGGAAAGCTCTGAACTAATAAAAAGCATATCGCCCTTGCCGAGCAGTTTCTCAGCACCGGCGTAATCAAGAATCGTC
>JAUYLJ010000036.1 GCA_030699685.1 bacterium
TAGTCCCTATTCTCAAGAAAGACAAGAGGATACCGTTCTAAGGGTAGAAAAGAAACACCGTTAGATAGATACTTTATAAAAGTTACGTCGTGCGAATTTATCCGTAATCGCTATCCCTATTTTTTACCTAAGCGGGAGATCGTGACGGTGCGGTTTTACGAGATTCCGGCTGATGCGATACACGAAGTCAATGAGCCAAGACAAGGAAGGTGTGGTAGAGATATGGACAAGGAACTGAAAAACAAACCGCTTGTTGAAGCGATTTTGGAGGTCAGATGGAGACTGCAGGGAGATCCACCCGGCCCTCAGACCGACCCGCATTACAAGCTCCTGCTTGGACGCCTATTTGATCGAATGCTCAAGGATTATCCGGAACACGAACAACTGCCAACCGCGAATATTCCTGACGAGATGGTAGGTTTTATGGTTCAACATCGTTTTCGCGTGGCAGCAAACTCATGGCCGTTGATTCAGGTTGGTCCGGGTGTTTTCACTGTAAACTCAACGGCCGACTACAAATGGACAGACTTCCGCCCCCGGGTCTTGTCTGCCATAGATAAGCTGTACGATGCTCATCCCAAGGTCGGAGATTTGAAGATAACCAATCTGATCTTGCGATACATTGACGCAGTAGACTTTGACTACGGAGCGAACAATGCTTTTGAGTTTCTGAAAGACAAGCTAAAACTAAACATATCATTGCCGGACAACTTGTTCGAAGGCACGGGCGTTGAAAATAAACCAAACAGCCTCACGTGGCAGTGCTCCTTCAAGTGCGAGAAACCAAGAGGGATTATCAATATTCGGTTTGCCACCGGCCAGAAGGGCGATACACCTGCAGTGGTCTGGGAAACGATGGTGCAATCCACCGAAAGCGATTTGCCTGAAATGCCAAAAGCCTTTGAAGGCTGGCTCGATGCAGCCCATGAGATCGCGGATGATTGGTTTTTCAAGATGATAAAAGGAGAGCTTGAAAGGAGGTTCTCAGGTGAATAGTGCGTGTACCGTTGACCTCCTCGACAGAGGGCCAACATCACAGGCTCCGGCAACCGGTTTCTGGCGTGAAAGCCATGAGCGATACCCCGAGAAAGCCTTTGGCTTGTTCCGTATGGCCAAGGTCGCTGGGCTTGCTATCTCACTTGCTGTTTCACCGGTTACAGCGATACCCGATCCATGGTTGCTTGAAAGAAAGCGGCGTGATGCTGTTGTCACCGTGTCTATCTACCAAGAAGTCATCGGCCGCTTCATATCGAGACTGGAGGCGTTACGGATAGCCCGCCAAATTCTTAAACAGGCGGAACGAGAACGACTCGTTATCGCTGAGTTTGAGGCGGTCCGAGGAATCCAGTGGAAAGATTGAGCCATGATTTATGAGTTTCCAGACACATCCGCACCCATCCGCCAGGGAGACATATTCATAAGGCTTCCGCGGGTCGATATCTCGCTCATTAGTGTTCTTGTCGTCGGTGAAACCGGCGAACGCGAGGCAAAATGGGCAGAGATCGCTCAAAAAGGCGAGCCGGTAAATATCATCGTCCCTGTCCGACCTGTTGCCGCGATTGTGGTTACGCAAGATTGTGATGCCATCCGTAGCTGGGACATAACGCTTTGCGAAATTAGAATCTTTAAGGATGTGGAGCGGAAAAGTAAAGACACAAGTTTAGCGAAAAGCTGGAAAAGCCTCATCACCCAGCAGGCGCGTATTAATCAGAAGTGGTTTTATCTTCCGCCGGATGCTAAGGTTGGCTTTTCTGAGAAGATGGCTGTTGATTTCATGGTGACTCTCCGTGTGCCCAGGGTCGAACTTGAGGAATTGCGAGGACTGCGCAAAGGACGGCTCAATGCAATAGCAGACGAGCATTTCCGCGAGCGGATCGGAGAATTTTTCAGACGTTACCCATACGACGAATGGTACCCGCTCGACCAGGATGAGTTGAAAGCCTACATGGATGAATACCCTGAAACCACGCCTTTCCCTTGGCAAGCAGGAAAATAGGGACAACGACAATGCTGTTCGGCACGTTGTTTGATAGTACTTATGCATGGGAATTCCACACCAACATCGCCACACGAATGGTAATACATTGGAGTCACACCTTGATTTGTGATTATTGTACTAATCAAGGTGTGACCCCAAGACCTGCCCTAAATCCACGTTATCCTCATCACCTGCAATAAACTTCCTGTAGTTGGAGAGTTCAGTTTTATCAAATAGTGGCTCCCCAAGAAGAATATTGCTCTTTCCTAAGATATGGGTTCTGGCACTGGAGTGACGGGTAGGGTGGGTTAAGTGAAGCGAACCCACCAACATGAAGGTGGATTCAGCGCAAGAAACAGCGCCTTAATCCACCCTACCCGGCCCGGCTTATATGTACGCATTCGGCCATCACAGCGGTTAGTATGCGGGATTAACGATGACATTTGCTCGCCATAGGCAGAGTGCTGAACGTTACGAAGAAAGTGGATACATTGAATGTCACCAAAGAGAAGTCATTAAAAAAAATTGGAAAGTTTATCAAAGAGCTTTTCTGGAGGGCAAATAGATGATAGACATATTAGAGAAAAGACGTGCCATATTAGTTGCAGAATTTGATCGATATGTTATTGAGCATCCTGAATTTGCCGTGAAAATTCCACAAAATGCCCAAATTGTTTTACAAGTTGAAGGAGATGAGGAATACAATAGTTGGAGTCGACAGTTAGCCGATAAACAGAGAGAATCTGGCCAGATAGTTGTCTATGTCAAGGTGAAGGGGTTAAAACCAGCCAAATCAAGGCTCATTAAACCTGAAGTTGCTTTACCATAAATCCACAAACAACGAGCTATAAGGTTGAGTAAAACGTAAGCGAAATCCAACTCCAACCGTTCGGAGCGTTCACGGAAATGTTGGGTTTCGCTCCCCAACCCAACCTTACGAAACTGGTTTTCTCAGGCAAGAGGTATTGACATCTGTACTTCTATGTTATAACATAGTTATGATTTGAGGCTGTCTTTCAATCCTTAAAATATATTAAAGAACTTTTAAATATTGGTTAGATAACTACGGTGAATAACGGGGGTAATCATGTTACGTAAAATATGTGCAATAGGCAACAGTTGTGGAGTTTCCATTCCAAAAGAGATATTGGAAAAACTTCATTTGATTGTAGGTACACAGGTTGAGGTAAAAGTGGATGAAAAGGCAAATAAGATAATCATTGAGCCTGCGGCTCACAAGGTACCTTCTGAGGTAATAGACAGGGAATTTGCCTCTCAGGTCAATGATTTCATAGAACATTATAAACCAGCGCTGAAAGTGCTTGCCCAAAAATGAAGTATTTGACCCCCGAGCAAGTACTCTTTATCCATTATCGGTTAATAGAGGAAACAGGTGGTTGTCACGGGATTCGTGATCTCACATTGCTCCAGTCAGCATTAGCAAGACCTATGGCTACCTTTGACAATAATG
>JAUYLJ010000038.1 GCA_030699685.1 bacterium
TCAGGAGTATATTCGCAATAATACTATACCGTTATTGAAAGAGCTGCTATATGAACTGCCACGAGAAACAAATATTTTGAATCATACGCCTATCAACACTCTTGACCCTGAAATTAATACTGCCGTCTTGGATCACTATGATGTACGCTACGTCGTCGTTCACAAGAACTTTATTGGTGAAAATACCGATGAAATTAAATTAAGCGACTGGCTGAATATAAAAACATTTGTTGAAAATAAGCTCCTTACAGAGAAATATTTTGAAGATGAAAATCTGATAGCCTACCGCTTAAAAACTGACATGCTTGAGCCAACAGCCATTATTACCCTGGGTGAGGGTTGGGGTTTGAGTGAATATGACGATGGTCAATCATGGCGCTGGGTATCCAACGAAGCAATCGCGGAATTGAAAAACACCCATAACGCGTCACAGCTGCAATTTTCTTTTATAGCTAAATCCACGAATAAATCCATGCGTCTGCTGGAAATGTCAATTGACCAGCAATCACTTGGGACACTGTTGGTAGATGACCATATCCGTCCGTACAGCCTACCAGTCGCGGGACTATACGATGTGAACAAAATAGCATTTCGAGTAACAGATCTTTATGGCAATCAACTGCCAGAAAACTCATCAGGCATCGCCGTATCCCGCCTGACTGTTAGCGCGTCAAAACCTAATGTTGAAGAGATCTACTCTCAACTCATTTCTGCAAATGATACTGGCCGTATACTGCAAATTCCTACTCATGGATACTACACAGAAAGTAGCCGTGACAGAATAATCGGCTTGAGTGAATTTGTCCAGTATGATGAAACAACAGCCCGTCATCGTCTCAGTTTGGCGCCCGTGTTTAAAGAATTGCATGGCGATAACGAGTACAGATATAAATCTCTGCTGGCAGGACATGATGTACTTGAATGGGGGTATTATACGCGGATGATGCGACAATCAATCGTTCAGAGCAATACAAAGACTGTTGTAATTCATAAGGATCTGTTGTCTACGGAGCAAATTGAAAATATTCTAGGTTTCATTAATGAAATAATTCCCTCTCAGAAAATTGAAGAAAATGAATCTTTAATTGTGCTTTCTATCGAATCTTCAGGCAACGATCATATCGTACCCACGCTGGGAATTGACGGAACCTGGGATATCTTGGAACGATTCGGTGAAAAAGAACAAATTCGCAAAATGAATCGCGATTCCATGGTCAATATTTTCAACCCGCTTGAAAGCGCGCTATCTGGAACACTTGTGGCCGACATCCGAACCTGTCAGAACAAAACACGAGTCCTGCGAACCTATACCAATTTCCTTCAATCTTCCGAGTTAATCGTCGACTGGGAAGAATTTCAGACTGTCCGCCTCCCGCTGGAACTTACGCCGGGGGAAAACACTGTATTGTTTAAGATATTTAACGATCACGGCACACCACTGACTGGCGAGGCGCTGACCGAGTGCCCAATCTGGGCGTCGAATATCGCTTTTCAGGAAAAATAAACAAGTCTGACTGTCTGTAAACAAGTTTGTATACGCAAGCATCATGACAAAACCAGAAACATATCTGTCATATTCTAAAGGCTGACTGATGAGTTCCCCAGCGCGCAAACTTCTCAGAGCATCAACGGTTATTTTCCTTTTCACGATATTGGGATTCATTTTAGAATACGGTGTACGAGCAGTACTGGCCAATACATTCGGCGATTCCGAATCGATGGACGCGTTCCTGCTGGCCACCGCTATTCCCGTGTGGATTGTGACTGTCCTCATTACCACTTTCCATAAATCATATATTCCCCTCTATACTGAACTACGGGTATCTCAAAACGATGATTCCAGACATCGCTTGACGTCAAACATTGTTAATATTTTCTCAGCCGGATTGTCACTTGTGGTGATTGTGGCGATTGTCAGCGCTTGGATTGTAGTCCCCTGGGTCCTGCCGCATCGATCACCGGAGTTTCAGAACCTTGTCCGGGAAATACTTCAGATTGTCCTACCTTTTATTGCTTTCTCAGGTGTCATGAGCATTGGGCTAAGTGTTTTGTACGCGCAAAAAAAGTTTTTTGTCGCTTCATTCAGCATTTTTTTGCAGAAACTGCTCTACTTTGTGCTGCTACTGGCCCTCTCATCAGGCCTGGGTATTTTCGCCCCCGCCTACGCAATGACTCTAAGCGGTTTGGCCGCGCTTATTGTGGTGCTAGGCTACCTTACTGTCACGCGAAAATTGCGGTATTCACCCGCTTTGTCTCTGACGGACATTCACACTCGCAAATTTTTTCGTCTTTTCCTTCCGCTGATTATCGGGGCTCTCATTTACAAATCCGTCACAGTGATTGATCAATATATGGCAGCCTGGCTTGAGACAGGCAGCGTTACATACATCGCTTTGAGCCGTCTGGTTATCATGGTGCCGATCGGCCTGGTCGGGACGACTATCGCCACGGCCCTGTTTCCAGATCTTTCGGAAGCAAGCGCCAATCGTAACCTGAACAGCCTTCGATCTTCAATTCTCCTCGGTGTCAGACTGGCTGTTTTTGCCATCCTTCCTATCATGATTGTTATTGGTTTTGCCAACCAGCCAATCATTCAACTGCTTTTTCAGCACGGTGAATTCTCGTTATCAGCCAGTACTGCCACCGCTCAAGCGCTTTTGTTCAACCTGGGCTTTTTATTCGGAGCTACGGTCGGCGCGCTACTTTCCAACACTCTCTACGCCCTGCAAAAAATGAAAACTGTCGTGGCTATCGGCAGTATCGGCGCAATTGCCAATATCATCGCCAATCTTCTGCTTATTCCTTCGCTGGGATATCTCGGTGTAGCTTTAGGCGCGTCTATCGGCTCCCTCTTAACAGCCGCTCTCTTTGTCATTGTTATTCGTAAAATCATCACCGGGTGGAAGGCGCGGGATTTTCTGCCGTTTGGAAAAATGCTTGTGGCAGCGCTTCTCTCAGCGGGGCTGACATGGTGGCTGAAGCAATACTTCCAAGAGGTAGCCGTGCTCGGACAGATCATCTGGATCAGCCTGGTGACAGCCTCTACCTACCTTGCTGCTTCCTATCTGTTACGGGTGAATGAACTCACTGGCATCATCAAGGTAATTCTCAAACGAGAGAAGAGAACGCCATCACAGCCACAGTCATGAAGCTTGCTATACTTACATTCGGCGATCGGCAGTCAGCCAGTACCAGGTACCGGATACTGAACTTTATGCCCTGGCTCAACCGGGATTTTGATGCTGTAAAAATTGTATACTACAAAGGCCTAACGCGGCCGCTGAAACAGTGGCATAAATTTGTTTACGTTTTTCAGGCACTCAAGGCCGCAAGAAACTCGGATATCGTACTGATACAAAAGATACTCCTCCCCTCGTGGCTGCTCAAACGGCTTGCCAATTCGACCCAACGCATCGTATTTGACTTTGATGACGCTATTTGGCTTGACGGGCCTCAGGTGCCGGTTGCTTCACCCCGACAACTGCGAAGCGAGGGCAAGCTTCGGTCAGTCTTGCAACAGGTTGATCACGTCATCGCCGGAAACGAATTTCTCGCGGACTACGCAAAAAAATACGCTCGATCAATTTCCGTGATTCCGACGGTCGTGGATAGTGAACGCTATACTCCTCACGAGGACAAACACAAGAATCGAGTCTGTCTTGGATGGATCGGGTCGCAAGTCAATTTCCCTTATCTAGCCTCTTTGGAGCCGGTATTTCAGCAGCTCCACGATAGATATCCAGGCCGTCTTTATCTCAAAGTAATCAGTGATGGCAGATTCGCGACAAAGAGCGGGCTTGAGTGCCTCAATGTGCCGTGGAGCGAAAAAACAGAAATCGCCGAGATGGGCGAATTCGATATAGGCCTAATGCCGCTGGCAGATACACAATGGGCGCGCGGCAAATGCGCTTTTAAGGCGATTCAGTATATGGCACTCGGGATTGTTCCCGCAGTCAGTCCGATCGGGGCGAACACTCAGGTGGTCACAAACGGCCAAAACGGCATGTGGGCGAATTCCCAGGCTGAGTGGGTAGCGGCAATCAGCCGATTGATTCAAGACCCTGATTATCGAAACCTCATGGGTCAAGCCGCTCGTGAACGAGCATTGTCCCAGTACACGCTAAACACTGCCTATCCCAGACTTAGGCAGGTTCTTATCGAAATGAATCATATACCCTCAACCCAATGAAAATTGCGATGATCATCCCTTTCCTCCACTACCAGACCGGGGGCATGGAACGGCAGTCCTGGCAATTGGCACACCACTTGCTTCAAAGAGGGATTGAGGTACACTTTATAACCGGCATGCGCCTCTGGGAACGATGGACGCGGTCTTTGCCCGTGAGCGAAACAAAAGACGGTATAGTCATCCATCGCCTTCCGGGTCTCTATCCGCCCAATGGGAATAAATTCTGGCCCCTGGAGCTCATCCTGGGAGCAGCGCGCGTTTTTCAGCGTGAACGGTTTGATATAGTACACGCTCATCAGCTTTTTAGCGCCGGACTGGCGGCCGCTTCATTGAGGCATGTGCATAAAGCGCCGATTGTAGCGAAGGTAGCTGGCGGCGGCAGTGACGGTGATATCGCCGATATTCGGCGTTGGCCTTTTACTAAGACGAAACTACGACGCCTCGACAGAATGGACAGATTCATCGCCATCACTCCCCAAATCTCGGAAGAGCTGGCCGGAATCGGAATCACCGAAGATCGGATAGCAAACATCCCCAATGGCGTCGACACTAAGAAGTTCAAAACGTCTCAAGGCGATAAAAGAATTTTCAAGCAAAAGTTGAACCTGCCTGATGCCCCGCTGCTGCTGTTTGTCGGGCGTATCGTCCCCACAAAACAAGTTGACCGGCTGCTATCAGCCTGGCCAAGCGTCCTGCAGACACTCCCTAAAGCTAAACTCTTACTGCTGGGCAAGTCCGACCGCAGCACGTCATATGGCGCGAAAATTCAGTCTATGATTAATGCCTCATGGAAAAATTCAGTTATCTTTCAGGGCACGGTCGAGGACACCGGTCCGTGGCTGCAAGCAGCCGACGCTTTTGTGCTGCCTTCTCGCGCTGAAGGATTGTCCAACGCGCTGTTGGAAGCGGCCGCCAGTGGCTTGCCAATAGTCGCCTCTGATATCCCAGCCAATCGGCATGTCCTGGAGCCCGGCAGCTCAGCCCTGATGTTTTCTCCCAACAACACGAATGATCTGGCCAAACAAATTATCCAGGTGCTGACACAGCCAAAACTGGCCGCGGATTTGGGCAGGCAAGCTCGTCGGAAAATAGAAAAAGACTTCTCTCTCGAATCGGTGGCTGATGCTTACGTCAGGCTTTACGAAGAGTTGCGCTTGTCGGCTAAGGACTGATAAAGCTCTACATAGGCCCGCAGGATTGTTTCCCAAGAATGCTCTTGGCTGACTTTTTGGCGGTTAGTAGCTCCTATCTGCTTCACAAGCTCTGGTGAGGCCAGCAAGGCGTTAATAGACCGTGCGAGCCCGTCAGCGTCGCCTGAGGGCACTATTGAGCCGTTTACGCCATCTATAACCAGGCCAGCGCCTCCTGTTTCAGTTGCCACTACTGGCAATCCTGAAGCCATGGCTTCCAGCACGGTCAATGGCTGTTCTTCATCCAAAGACGGTAGCGCGAAAACGGCGGCTGCTCGGTAGACCGACGGCATCCCTTCATGTTCAACGTCAAAAACCAACCGTATGCCGGCAGTCTCGCACTGACGCTTGATTTCAGGTCTCATGATTTTCGTGACAACCGTAACCGATGATTTGATTTTCGGCGCCGCGGCTATGAGCGTGTCTATCCCTTTTGCTTCCGTCGCGCGTCCGACAAAAACTACTCCGGAACCAGTTTTTTCCGCGGGCGAAAAACGTCCCGTATCAACGGGATTGGATATTTGCCTGATCTTCCCATTATCCAGACCCAGCTCTGAAGTCAAAAAATCGGTCATCCTTTGCCGCAGCACCACAACGCGGCTCGCCTGGCTGAGGCTTCTTTGTTCCAAGCTCTTCAGCCAGCTCTGAATCACCGGATTAAAAATCAATCGATATCGCGGCACCGCGGATAAAAACCGCGCTTTCTGCGATCGGATGGCGTGCAGAGAATACACAAGCGGTTTCGGGCATCTGGCTGAACCGAACAAGGTTGTCGACGAAGTGTGAATCACGTCATAGTGAGGCGCAATCTTCGACGCGACCATTTTCCCCAATGCCGGCGCGGCCGTTATTTCCCGAAGGTATGGGGTCAACCTCAGCTTCTCTGGCCAATGAAAATCCAGCCGCCTGGAATTCTTACCGGTATACGAATACACATCAACTTCAAAATCCTTGCGCGCGCCCAAACGAAGGGCCAGCGCCATCATCGCTTCCTGTTCCCCGCCTTGCCTCCGCGTGCCGTAGAGCTCGTTGATAAAGGCAACCCTCATTGCTGTTCTTCCGGGAATTCAATCCGGGAGGGATCCTGTACCTGGTAGATGGTAAATTCCTGCTCTATCTCGCGAATCTCCCTCGGAGGAGTACCCTGCTGATTTTCCCGCATCTTCACCAGGTTCAGTTCGCGCTTATATTCATTGACATAGTCGGCCAACCAGACCGTGGGCACAATCTCTGGATATCGAAGCGACCAGATAAAAGCCTGATTCAGATTGTCCGCGGAGTAATATTCCGGCAGCTGACTGGCCGCCTCGCTCATGACAAAAACCCTGTCGTACCGCGTCACCAACTCGCGGAACTCTTCCTGGCTGAAACCGTCAAGATTAGGCAAGGCGTCCACGTCGTAAAGATAGTGGAAAGCGTATCCCCATTGCTGCCAGTGCCAGCCAGGGGTCATAACCACTAAATCTCCCGGCTGAAAGCGCGAACTAAAGTCTTGAAGCTGCTCCTGTACCCCGCGATGATCCGAATATGAAAGCAGCGGAAAAGAGATAGACAGATTGACAGCCAAAGCCACAATAAGTAAGACAAACAAGCGATAGCCCTTGACCAGGCTAGCCAGCATGCCGCCGGCTATAAGAAAGACCAGTGGAATCAGCACGGGATAATAACGACGCATAAACCATGGCTGATCCACGGCGATGTTGGGATCGATGAGAAAGATGAAACTCGGCAACGCGAGAAGAATGACCAACACCGCCTTGCCGGAAATCAAGTGACGGTACCATCCGTATAAACCAATAAGGACGAATGGCAGTATCGCGTAATACCAAAAGTTTTCCAAAACGAACTGAAGTTTGTACCAGGTCCAATCCACGATCGGATGGCTCCCCGACCAAATCAGATACCAGAATTCAATAGCCAGGGCGATAATGAAGATACCGAGGAAAAGCCAGGCGCGCAAACGACGCCAGCCGGCAAAGGCCTGTTGTCGTCTGGCCATCATTCGCCACATCAGAACTCCGAGCACGAGAGCGGCCGCCAGTCCAATGCCCAGCCCCGACCCCCAAAAGTAGTTCAACGCGGAACCAGCCGCTTCGAATCCCTTTTCGATATAAGGTTCGCCGAATAGCGAGCCATAGATCTGCAGTTGAGCCAGGTTTCCCGCGGCCAGCGCCGCCCAGGTGACTCCGAGCCATTTCGAACCAGCCGTTTCCTTCCTCCATCGCCAAACGAAAAAAATCGACATGATAAAATACACTGCCGCGAACGCCACGCCTTCCAAGCGTATCAAAGGCAGGAAGGAACTGGCAAAGAGACCAAAGCCAAGCCAGCCCAGGTGTTTTTCTTTCACCGCCTTGAGGAAAATCAGCGCGCTCAGCCAAAATACAGCCAAGAAAAGGTTTTCAGAGTAGGTGCGCCGGGGAAACCAGGAAAAAAGGTAACTTGAGGCGAACAGCAGCGCGGTAATCAGGCCGGCTGATCCGCCAAAGATCGCGCGAGCCAGCCAAACAAGCGCGAACAAGGCAATAAACACTAACAAGCTGTTGGCCCATAACAGACCCTCTAAGCCTCCTATGAGGTGCCAGACGGCCAAATAGACGTTATAGGCGGGCAAAAACTGTGACGTGAAGGTATCCCCCTCAACTACCCGAAACGGGTGATAGGGACGTGAAATAACGTCATCAAACTGCAGACTGCCCGTTTCGGATATTTTGACAGCCGCTGAGATATAGCCCATGTCATCGCGTCCCCGGGGAATGTCATGATGGAAGAAACCGGTGGCCAGACTGACAACGACGACACATAAAAGCAATAACCAATCGTGCTGACGCGCGTCAAAAACTGTCCGCTTCAGATCACGGAGAATCCAGTACAAAAAAGCGAGAAGCCCGGCTATCAGTCCCACCCACACCACGGCTCCGCTTAGGCGATCCAAAATGGCGGCCGCGGTAAAAGCGGAAAATAAAAAAACGAGGCCCCCGGCCAGCCGCAATACTATTGAATCAAGAGTGATGCGCCGCATGCTCAAAATACTGTTTAAATTCTTCGAGGTACTGATGACCGATATGTTTCCAATTATAGTATTTTTTCGTATACGCGGCAACGCCGCTTGATACATATTGAATATCCGAACGCCCCGCGACTTCGACAATTTTTCTGACGTATTGGTTATTATCGCCCGGCGCGACTAGGAATCCATTTTCACCGTCCACGATGGCGCTGGGTATCCCTTCGACCTTCGTGGCTATCACCGGTAAGCCTCTGACTGCCGCCTCAATCGCCACGATGCCGAAACCTTCCATATCCCCCGTCACGCTGATATTTGGCATGATGAAAAGGTTAGCGGTTTGAAACAATGCTTCCCTAATATCGTCCGGAACTTTTCCGAGCAGGATAACCCTGTTAGCCAGATTCCGACTGAGGGCTGCCTGGGCAATACGCGCTTTTTCCGGACCTTCACCGGCCACAATATAGATAAAATTGGAAGGGAGTTGAGAGAATACGTTTTGCACAAAATCGGCCACCCCCTTGCGTTTGACTAAGCGACCAACGGTCAGCAAAACAATCTTATTCGTGACGTCTTGACCGATAATTGTTTCAAGATCTTTCCTGGCATATTCGGTTTGAGTAGCTGGAGCGTTTACGCCATTTGGTATGACGGTGATTCTGACAGGGTTCATGCCTGCTTTGACGGCCATTTCTTTCGTAAAGTCGCTGACCGTAATCACCCGATCCATCCTTTGATAAAAGTAGCTCATGAAGCGTGAGAACTGCGGCATACTATATGTCAGCTCCAAACCGTGTATAACCAGAAAGACCGGCCGGCGAGTAATCAACTTCAAGAGCCAGCCTACGGGAGCCAGCACGCCGTCGGCCATGAATATTAAATCACAGCCAGGCACGTTGAGAAGACCTCGCAGTAGCAACCAGGGAGCCAGCCAGATGATGGCCAGCCGTGATCCCTGGCTGGAAGCGACCAGCCGTTTCTCCGCCGGAAGATTGCGGTAAAGCTCATAGCTAAACTGCTCCATCCCTCCGACCCGGGGCGGATATTTGCGGGTGATAAACAATACCTTCATTGTTTGGTCGAATCCTTCTTAGAACGATAAAGTAATTCTTCAAGCATTTTCCGATTCCAGCCAATGGCCGAAGCAATCAGCGCCAGCATGAACATTTGAAACCCGAGCAGGATGAGGATGGCGGCAATAATCAAGGACTGGATATGCCCCTCCCCTCCCCGCGCCGTGAAAAAATAAAAATACAAGAAACGAAACACCAGGAAAACACCGGGAAGAAAGAGAATCATGCCAATGGCCGACAGCACCCGCAATGGCTTATACACCGTGAAGACACGGAAAATAACCACCATTGATTTCACCAGGTGTTTGGGGATGCTGGAGATAAGGCGAGACTTGCGCGTCACTTTGCGTGCTTTGATCGGCACTGAGGTGACGTGCAAATTATGATCCAAAGCCTGAATCAAAGTCTCATGAGTATAGGTATGCTTGGAAAGAATCGAGATGCGCATCGCCGCCTCGCGGGTATAGGCGCGAAATCCCGTGGACACATCAAGCGTTTTCTTCAACCCCATTAATCTGGACACCGACCAGCTGCCGAAAAGATTGAGATACTTGTTGGTGGCCGGCATGTGTTCCAGTCGGCGCACTTCCCTGTCTCCAATCACCACATCCGCTCCCGATTCAAAAATCGGACGAATCAACTCCGGAATACGAGATTGATCGTAGTGATTATCGGCGTCCGTGTTGACAATCACGTCCGCTCCGCGATCCAGCGCTTCGTTGATCAGGCGTTGAAAGGTATAGGCTAGTCCTTTGTTGGTCCGGTTTGATATCACAAAATCAGCGCCGGCTTCTTGGGCCACGGACACGGTCCGATCGCGCGAACCGTCGTCAAGCACCAGGACCTCTACCCGGTCAAACCCCTCAATGCGGCGCGGTATCTCACGGATAACCGTGGCGATATTCGCTTCTTCGTTATAGGCAGGAATGGTGACAATCAGCTTCATAAAGGCCTTTTTAGCGGCCAATGCTTAAATAATGGAATCCGAGTTTCCGCATGGTATTTTGGTCCAATATATTCCTGCCGTCAACCACCTGGGGGACCCGCATGAGGTTTTTCACCTTGCGCCAGTCCAGCTTCTGAAACTCCTGCCATTCGGTGGCAATAACGACCAATTCAGCGTCCTGACAGGCCTGATACGCGCTGCCAGCCAGCTTCACTCGTCGTAGTACCTCTTTCGCGCGTTTGCTAGCCACCGGATCGTAGGCGGTCACTCTCGCTCCTTCTTTCTGAAGCAAGCGGATGACGTCTATGGCCGCGGATTCGCGAATGTCGTCGGTATTATTCTTGAAAGCGAGACCTAGCACTCCGATGCGCTTGCCGCGAAGAGAGCCAAGGAGTTTTTTGGCCTTTTTCACGACGACGGATCGTTGATTGTTATTCACTCGGATGACGGCTTTCAGGAGCTTGAAGTCATATCCATTGAAGCCGGCGATTTGTTCCAGCGCGCTTACATCCTTCGGAAAACAGCTGCCGCCGTAACCCACTCCCGCTTTGAGAAAGCTTGTCCCGATTCTTTTGTCCAGCCCCATTCCGTAGGCCACTTCTTCCACGTCAGCGCCAACTAGGTCGCAAATATTTGAGATTTCATTGATGAATGAAATCTTCGTGGCCAGAAAAGCGTTGGAAGCGTATTTGATCAGCTCAGCGCTTTTGAGGTTCGTCACTAGCTTCTTCGTTCGAATCGGCTTAAAGACGTCAAGAACCAGATTGGCGGATTTTTTGTTGTTCGCTCCAATCACCACCCGGTCCGGACGCAAAAAGTCCGTCACGGCTGAACCTTCCCGAAGGAATTCCGGACAGGAAACAACATCAAAGCGTCCAGAATATTTGCGCTGAATAATCTCTTTTACCTTTTCTCCGGTGCCAACGGGGACCGTGCTCTTGTTTACAATCACCTTGTAGTCAATCATGTGCTGACTAATCGACTCGGCCGCCTGGAAGACATACTTGAGTTCGGCTTGGCCGTCCGGACGGGAAGGAGTACCCACGGCGATAAACACTATCAGGCTGTCTCGGATAGCGGCCGCGTAGTCGGTCGTGAAACGCAATCTTCCAGCCTTGAGGTTTTTTTGGACCAGCTTATCCAACCCGGGTTCATAGATATGCACCTTTCCCTTCTGCAAGCGAGCGCTTTTCTTTTTGTCAGTGTTGAGGCAGACAACCTGATGCCCTATTTCCGCGAGACAGGTACCCGTCACCAAACCAACGTACCCCACTCCAATCATCGTAATTTTCATCGCCGCATTCCCTTCTTCAGGTATTTCTGGAGTTCGATTACTTTGTCCGTTTTCTCCCAGGTGAAGTCCTTGTCATTGCGCCCAAAGTGACCGTACGCGGCCGTCTTCTTGTAGAT
>JAUYLJ010000049.1 GCA_030699685.1 bacterium
TGATTTTAAAACAAACGAATACGCCAATCTGATCGGCGGCAAAGAGTTTGAGCCGGTCGAAAACAATCCAATGATAGGCTGGCGCGGCGCCTCCCGCTACTATGACGAGAAATACAAGGCCGCCTTCGCGCTGGAGTGTAAAGCGCTCAAAAAAGTCCGTGGTGAAATGGGTTTAAAGAACGTGAAAATTATGATCCCGTTTTGCCGGACGGTCGACGAAGGGAAGAAAGTGATGGCCGAGATGGCCAAACATGGTCTTAAACGCGGCGTGGACGGCCTGCAGATTTTCGTCATGTGCGAAATCCCGTCGAATGTCATCCTTGGTGACGAGTTCGCGAAGATTTTTGACGGCTTCTCCATCGGTTCCAACGATCTGACCCAGCTTACCCTCGGCCTGGACCGAGACTCGGAACTGGTCAGCCATATCTATGACGAACGCAATGACGCGGTCAAGAGTCTGCTGGCCCAAGCGATTGACGTGGCTAAGAGGAATAAGCGCAAGATTGGCATTTGCGGCCAGGCGCCATCTGACTACCCCGAAATCGCCCGTTTTCTGGTCGAGCACGGAATTGACAGTATTTCGCTCAATCCCGATACCGTTATTAAAACCACGATTGACGTGGTTAAGACCGAGAAAGCCCAGCGCCGTTCCAAGAAGAAAACAGCGAGTCGAGCTCGTGTCAAAAACAGGGCAAAGAAGCGCGCTAAACGATAATGTATTAAATACTAAGATGGCCTTGACGGAGGCCGTCTTTTTGTGTACACTCCTTTTTATCGCTTCACATGGAAGCGCAAGTAGTGCACACAACGCCACAGGAGGAACCCAATGAGGCGTAACGGAACGAATGGTGTTGACCATCGCAACTGTTGTATCAGTGTGGGTGAGCATGGACCGCTCACCCTTCCGGAGAACGTTCGTCTCGAAGGCGTGAAGTTTGATCGCCTCGACGATGGCAGGGTGACCTGCCACAACCTGCACGCGGACGTGCGAGAGGAGGGTGGCCGCCGCATCCCGGTGGCAGGAAGCCGGATCCTCGACTCCGGAACTCACCTGAAGGTGGGCGACACCTCGGTCTTCGTGAAGTACGCTTCGTAGTCCCACGTGGGGCCACCCGCTCTGATGTTACAGATAGAAACCAAACCCCGGTTTCTGTGACTGACGAGCGGGATTTTTTTTGAGCGCTTCTCACCAACGAAGCAAGGAGTTTTTTGTGCTCGTATGGTTTTGTCCTGTTAGTTTTAGATTGAGAGACTGTTATGCTCACTTGAAAAAAGATTTGCTACTTTGATTTTCCACGCTATTACGGTATAGTGTTTACGCTGGTGAGATGGCCGAGCGCTTCCCGATGCGCCATACATTATGCAAGTGATCGGGACGGGTGCTGCGGTCTAGCGTGCTTGCTTGTCCCGCGTGACGGGATGCCGCTAAGCAGCAGAAAGCAAAGAGTACAGGTTGATCGATAATTTAGAGTCCTGCAGATTGCAATCCTGCTTAGAGCGGAGAGGTGGCCGAGTGGTTGAAGGCGCACGCTTGGAAAGCGTGTGTACCGCAAGGTACCGCAGGTTCGAATCCTGTCCTCTCCGCTCTGGGCGGGAGATGAAAGCATCCGGCAAGCCGTATCGTGAGTTTCCGGCAAAGTCTCGTGCCTGTGGCAAATGTGCCTCTGGCGCAGGACCCTGCTCTGCCTGGCGAATCACTCCTCCTCCGCCAAACGTGAGTTATTTTGAGAAGCAAAAAACCTTGTCTCCATCGCCAATCATCGAATAGTGCACGCAATACTTTTCCTCTGCCCATTTTCGAATCTGGCGCGTTGTAGTACACTGTTCACATGAATACCAAAGAATTACAAGATACAGAATCGAAGACGAATCAGGGTTTCTGGCGGTCATTTATGGAATTTCTGCGGCAATATTCTGTAATCGGGCTGGCCATCGGTGTTGTGATGGGCGCGGCGGTGAATAATCTCGTGCAGTCTCTTGTCCAGGGCGTCATTACCCCTCTAATCGCCTTACTCATGCCAAACGGCGGCGTGGACGCGCTGGTTTTTTCCGTGCGGGATTCTGAATTTCGCGTGGGTGACGTAATCAGTGCGACATTACAGTTTATTATTATCGCCTTTCTGATTTACTTTGTCGTAAAGTTTTTGCTGAAACAAGAGGAACTGATACGGAAAAAATAGAAAATCAGCTGGCAAGCAAAACTTGGTTCGCTTGGTGAAATTGGCAAGTTGCCCTATACTGAGAACAAGAGCCATTAACATAATTTTATGGGAAAAGTCATTATTGCAATTGTTGCGGTAGTCCTGCTTGGCGGAGGAGCATATTATTTTATGTCCGATGATGACACGAATACAAACAGCGGCAATTCATCCACGAATTCGGATGCCGTCAATGATGTGTCGTCCATGACCGAAAGCACCTTGAACGAGCTTTTTGCCCGGGGTGAAAATTTGGAGTGCATGTACACGTACTCTGACGCGTTCGGTTCGCAGGAGGGCACGGTATACGTTGCGGGAGGAGAAAAGATCCGTGGGGATTTTACCTTGCTGGATTCAGAAAGCGGCGAGACCACCTCACATATCATCCAGGATGGTGAGTACCACTACAACTGGGGTACATACGACGGTCAAGAAATTGGCACGAAAATGAAGCTCTCAGAATTCCAAGCCGAGGGAGACACGGATGAGCCTGAAACCGCGGATGATACGCCCAGCTTGAACTATGACCATCAATACGAATTTGACTGCGATAGATGGACGGTTGACGACTCAAAGTTCGAGGTGCCGGCCAACGTGGAGTTTACCGATTTGACCGCCCAGATGGAAGCGATAGAAGAAGTATCAAACAGCGTCCTATCGGATCAGTGTGGCAATTGTGACGCGTTGGGTACCGATGCGGCACGCGATTCTTGCCGGCAGGCTTTAGGGTGTTAGCGTATGGCCAGTCTGGTCAAAGGAACTGACTATACCGGGGTCTCTATCGTTTACTTTTGCCATGATGGTCAAGGGAGCTTTGTCATGGCCAAGCGTGGTCCACAGGCTCGGGACGAACAGGAACGCTGGGATATCGGCGGCGGAGGCTTGGAGTTTGGTGACGACGTTGAAGCCACGCTCAAGAAGGAAATCATGGAGGAATATTGCGCTGAGGCGCGTGATTTTGAGTTTCTGGGCTTTCGCGACGTGCATCGTGAACACGAGGGCCGACAGACGCATTGGATCGCGCTTGATTTCAAGGTTCTCGTGGATCGGGATCAGGTGCGCAACGGCGAACCCCATAAGTTCGAGGCGGTAACATGGTTTACGCTTGCTCGTTTGCCTGAGCGACTGCACTCTCAACTGCCTCGTTTTTTTGAAAAATATCACCAACAATTAAGTTCATAACCTATCCATGGTTCAATCTAAAGCCCAAACTGTCAGTCAGTATCTTCAGAAGCTCCCTTCTGACAGACGGAAAGACATTGAGGCGGTGCGCAAAGTTATTTTGAAAAATCTGCCCAAAGGCTACGAAGAAGGAATGCAGTACGGCATGATCGGGTATTATGTTCCCTTGAAGCTCTATCCCAAAGGATACGCCCACGATGGCAAGACACCGTTACCCTACGCCTCGCTAGCCTCGCAGAAAAACTACATGGTTGTGTACCATATGGGCCTGTACAGCCGATCTGGCGGTGAGAAATGGATCAGGGATGAGTTCAAAAAAGCCGGTAAAAAACTAGATATGGGAAAAAGCTGCATTCGTTTCAAGAAATTGAAAGACCTGCCTTTGGACGTGATTGGCCGAGCCATCGCCATGATACCGGCGAAAGAAACAATGGCGATGTACGATCAATACATGACGGCCAGGAAAACTGGTAGAAAAAATAAGTAGCTTCAAATTTCAGGTGACAGATTACAAAATTAAGGTTTTTAACCAGCAATCGCGGTCAGTGGTTGATTTGTCATATGTAACTGGTAACTTGGCTTATGGGAAATAACAACGGAACCCCGGACGTCGGAACGGCTGTGATCATCGAACGGAATGACGGCAAAATACTGGTCGGCAAGCGCATTGGCAGCTTCGCTCCGTATTACTCCATCCCGGGAGGAAAAATGGAAATAGGCGAAACTTTCGAACAATCAGCTATTCGAGAAATCAAGGAAGAAACAGATCTGGATATTCACCATCCTAAAGTAATCAGCCTGACCAACAATCTGGAAACGTATCGTTCCGAAGGCATTCATCACGTCTCGATCTATTTACTGGTCAAGGATTTTTCTGGTAGGCTAAAAATAATGGAGCCGGAAAAGTGCGCCGAGTGGCTTTGGGTGGATCCGCGGAAGCTACCCGACCCGCACTTTGAGGCTAGCCGGATAGGAGTAGCGCACTATCTTTGCAACGTTTTTTATCAGCCGAACAATGATTGACGCGGTTTCCCAGGTCGGCATTTTTGTATTTGGGGTGACGGCTATCATCCTGGTTTCTCGCAAGAATAAATGGGGCTTCGTTCTCGGGTTTCTCTCCCAGCCATTTTGGTTCATCACGTCCTATCAGAATGAACAGTGGGGAGTATTTTCGTCAGTATCGTGTACTCGCTTTCATGGCTCCATGGCGTGCACGAGTGGTTTATCAAGGGCAAGAAATTGGAAAAAAGTCCAACTATGAATGACAACAAGGCATGAAACACGACACTGACTTAATCGAGTATCCTCCGCATGAAAGACGCTTTCGTCGCGAAAGCGCTGCCTGGCGCCTGCCTGATTTGGAAAAAGTACCGCACCTTCAGCACGGAATTTCTGATCGGAGCGATGGGAATATCGCCTTGTATCGGGGTGACCAAGAAATCAGTCTGGCCAATCGCATGAAGTTTTATCAGGCGAACGATATTGATCCGTCTCGGATGGTGAAACCGACTATCGCGCACGGTACCGAAGTAAAAGTGATTGGCGAAGACGATTTGGGCAAAGGGGCGCTATCCTCGGCCAAGGATTTGGAGATCGATGGACTGGTGTCGTTTATTACTGATACCACGCTGTCGTTCGATACGGCTGATTGCCAGGTGTTGATGTTCTGGGACGACGCGGCGCGCGGAATTGGTCTGGCCCACTCTGGCTGGAAAGGAACTGACGGCAATATTGCCGCGAAGATGATTGAGGAATTGTCACAGAAGATCCCGGTTGAAGAGATCAAGGTAACGTTTGGCGCAGGCATCTGCGGTGAATGTTACCGCTTTCCAAAAGAAATAGACCACCCATTGAAACAATTGCCAAACTGGGGGAGATACCGAACAGATTACGATGACGGCAGCGCCAGTTTCAACATCAACGGGTATTTAAAAGACCAGCTGATCGAAGCCGGCGTGAAATCAGAGAACATTGACATTGACACAAATCTTTGCACAACGCATACTACAACACAAGATAGTGAGGAATCGGCATTTTTCTCCCATCGTCTGGCGAGCCAGAAGGGTGAAGAGGCAAGCCTGGCTGAAGGCCGGTTCATGACTTATCTCAGTTTCAAGCCAAAAACCTAAACTTGGCGGAGGGTTTCACCATGAGGATATCAAAAAGCGCGTCTCTAGCCATAATAGTCTTGATCGCGGCACTTGGGCTAATCGGTTGGAGATTGCTGTCACCGGCAGCTGAGCCGAATACACTCACTACAGATGCGGTCACGCAAACTGAAGTGGCTGGCGAGAGCAAGGAAGCCGTTATCGACACCTTACCGTTAGAGGAGGGCGGCGGCCCTTCTTACCACCCCATTTCCATTCAGGCGCTGGCGGAGCTAGAATTGACCGGCCGCGATTTGACATTGGGGCAGGTGTTGGACGACAACAGCGCGTACACTCGATACTACGTTACGTACAAGAGCGGTGATCTGACGATTTCCGGCATCATGAATATCCCGAAAGGCGACGGGCCTTTTCCCGTCCTGGTGCTGAATCACGGCCACATTGATACTTCAGTCTATACCAATGGCCGGGGTTTGAAGCGCGAACAGGATTACTTTGCGAGCCGCGGTTTTGCCGTCATTCACCCTGACTATCGCAATCACGCCCAGTCTGACAAAGATCCCGAAGAAGATTATCATTTTCGTTTTGGTTACACGGAAGACGTGATGAACGCGGTTCACGCAGTAAAGAATTCCGACCTGGCTTCCCTCGATGCCGGACGTATGGGAATGCTCGGACACTCGATGGGCGGCGGTATCACGCTAAACATCATGGCAGCCAAGCCGGATCTGGTTGACGCTTACGTACTTTACGCGCCCGTCAGCGCGGACGTTAGAGATAACTATGAACGCTGGACGGCGCGGCGGCCGGAACACGTGCGGGAAATTGAAGCGCGCTATGGTTCGCCGGCTGAGTCGCCGGAATTCTGGGACGGAGTCTCACCATGGAATTACCTAGACATGATTTCTCGACCGGTTCTTCTTCAGCACGGTACGGCCGATGAGTCTGTTCCGTACGAATGGTCAGAGAGATTGTACGATACTTTGGTTCAAAAAGAAAAAGATATCACCTTCCACGCCTACGCTGGAGGGCCGCATGAGTTCGTCAGCGACTGGCCGCTGTTTATGCAACGGAACGTCGAGTTTTTTCAGCGCCACCTCCAATAAGCAAAAAGTTAAACGCCAAAAACAAAACACCCGACTGTCAAAGGAATGTTCGTCAATAGTCACATACGGGCAGTTCGGGACGTGCTGGGAAAAACAGTCTTACGCCGGCCAAGCTGAAAGTTTCGGTTTTATTAGTCAAGCCAGCGTATCGTCGCTCGTCTTCCCTCGGCGCCTGAAGCGACGTAAACCATGTTTCGTTCGGCTATAGCCACATCATAGGCTCCGGTCCACCATCGTTCAAAGGCGTCTAGGTTTTCAAGCAGTTCTCCAGTGTGGGAATAGAGTCGGAAATCAGGACCGCCGCGACTGGCTGGGGAGGTGATGATCTCCGGTGCGCTAGATGATTTACCGACTGCGTTGCCAGCAGATACGCGCACTCCTCCGCGGAATGATTCATGGTAGGGAAACCATTGCGACAATACGGTACCAAAACGGTTGAACACCCGCACGTGCGGCCCGCCGCCCGGCCCGGCGCCGGTAATGATCATGGCTGGACTGGTTTTGGTCGAGCTGGCGGCTGCCACGTCCACGCCGCCGCGAAACTGCTCAGGGTACGCGAAGAATTGGGACACGACGAAACCCTTCGGGCTGAACACCCTGACGTGCGGCCCACCTCCAATACCGGTTCCCGTGACGATTTCCGTCACGCCGTCGTTATTGAGATCCGCTGCCCCCACTCTCACCCCGCCTTGAAAGTCCTCACCATACGCGAAAAATTCTCGCTGGAGCAAACCATCCGTTGAAAATACGCGGACAATAGGATTAGCGTTTTGCCACGGCACCACAATCACTTCGTCCAGTCCGTCATTATCAGCATCACCCGCGGCTACATCCACGCCACCGCGAAAATCAGGATGAAAGGCCATGAATTGATTAAGCAATTCCCCTTCCTCTGAAAATATTCGCACGTGCGGCCCCCCGCCCGGTCCGGCGCCAGTGACCAGTTCTCGAGTCGCGGGATCACCGTCAAATTCCCCCGTGGCAATATTCGACCCTCCCTGAAAGACTCCATAAGGTAGCAGTTCACCGGGAAGAGCGGGATGATTGACCGGCTGACTGATGTGCGTGGCTCGGGTCAGGCTCTCGTAGGGATTGATGGCCGCGCCGTCAGGCCGCCGGATTTCGAAATGCAGATGAGGTGTGGTATATTCAGCGTTGCCGCTATCGCCCATCCAACCCAGCAGCTGTCCCGCGACCACCGGCAAAGGCCGCTCCATGTCGGGAGCATATGCATCACGACCGCCGCCAAGCCCGTCATCGGTACCCGAAGTGTCGTTGTTGATGTGGTAGTATCGGTACTGGTAACCGTCCTCATCCTGGATATACACCACATAACCGTATTCTGGTTCGGGATAGGGGACGAAACGCACGGTTCCATCGACAGCAGCCACCAGGGGCTGCAATTTATACCCCAGAATATCATTGGCTTCATGGGTTCGGCCGCCGGAGCGCGGAGCCCCGAAATCATTGCTGAAGCGAGTATCCCCGATGACCGGGAAAATGATGTCGCGGATATCGGCTGCTTCCGCTGATTGACTCGGCCAGGTACAATAAAACACCGTTGAAAGCACGATTGTGGCGAGAGCGAAGATTTTTGCTTTCATATACGTTTTATTAGAATTTTTTTATTTACACGAAGCTTCTATACTTGATATACTAGTACCATGAATTCATCAGAGAAGCAATTAGCAACATTCGCCTCCGGCTGTTTCTGGTGCACGGAAGCCGTATTTAAAAGGGTGAAAGGAGTGGAAGAGGTTGTTTCTGGATATACTGGAGGTGATAGCAAAAATCCAAATTACAGCCGGATTCACACGCTGCATTCTGGACACGTTGAAGCGATTCAACTTGAGTATGACCCGGAGATTGTTTCATATGAGACTCTGGTAGAGATATTCTTTGGCACACATGATCCCACAACGCTAAACCGACAGGGCTATGACATTGGCCCAGAGTATCGCTCCATAATTTTTTACCATTCCGAGGAACAACGACATATTGTCGAGCAAGTCAAATTTCGTCTGGAGAAAGAACAAGTATTCAACGGTCCGATCGTGACTGTAGTTGAGCCGGTAAAGGCTTTTTACCCGGCAGAGAACGAACATCAAGATTTTTACGCCAAGTATCCCGAATTGCCGTACTGTCAGGTAGTTATCGATCCTAAAATCGCCAAGCTGCGGAAGAAGTACGCAGAATATCTCACGAAAGAATAAATGCCCCACATCCACGAAAAAATCGACTTCTGCGTGGAAACTTTCATTGTGTACCATAACCAGGTGCTTTTGCGCGTTCACGATAAGTTCGATATTTGGCTGGGAGTGGGCGGCCATATAGAGCTTGATGAAAATCCGAATCAAGCCGCGATACGGGAAGTGAAAGAAGAGGTAGGATTGGACGTTACCCTCATTGGCGAAGCGAGAAAGTGGCCAGAAGACGACAAAGGGAAAAAAGAGCTTATTCCGCCGACCTTTCTTCATCAACATTACGTCTCGTCCACGCATCAGCACATCGCGCTGGTATATTTTGCCGTTGCGAAAAATGATCGGGTTGTGGCCGAAAGCCATGATCGAAGCGAAACGTGGAAGTGGTTTCGCGAGGTTGAATTGGATGACAAGCAATATGAAATCCAGCCGCACATCATACATTACGCAAAAAATGCTCTTGAGGCAGCACGAAAATTAATTTTCGTG
>JAUYLJ010000051.1 GCA_030699685.1 bacterium
GCCGGTCAAATTTTCGTCTTTTTCTTTAAGATATTCTTTCTTCCTCGCGTAATTGTTTAGTGTGCGGGTGAGTGCCGTCCTGAAACCCACCAGGTGCATACCGCCTTCAGGGTTGTGGATGTTGTTGGCGAACCCGAAAACGGTCTCCCTGTATTCATCGGTGTACTGAAGGGCGATCTCGATGTTCATATCCTCGTATGGCTTTTCGACGTAGAATACTTCTTCGTTTTTTGCTTCTTTATTCTGGTTAAGAAACTTGACATAGGAAGCGATTCCCCCGCCAAAGTAAAACGTATAGGGCATTACCAGCTTCGGAGTTCGATGATCTTCCACCCGAACTGTTACCCCTTTGGTCAGATAGGCTTGCTGTCTCAAGTGTTCGAGGATCGTGTTGAGGTCAAAATCAAGGACGGTGAAAATTTCGGGATCAGGCTCAAAAGTGATGGTCGTACCAGTCTCTTTCGATTTCCCGACGGGCTTGACCGTGCCTTGGGGTTTTCCTCGCTTGTATTCCTGCACCCAAACCTTTCCATCCCGCTTCACCTCCGCTTTGAGCCAGGAAGAAAGCGCGTTGACCACGGACACACCGACGCCGTGTAAACCGCCGGAGACTTTGTATCCCCCGTCACCAAACTTACCACCGGCGTGCAGCACGGTCATGACTGTTTCCAGAGCTGACTTCCTTGTCTGCTTGTGTTTCTCCACCGGAATACCGCGACCATTATCGCTGACTTCCACCCGGTTGTTGCTCAGCAATCGCACCGTCACCGTGTCACAGAATCCCGCCATGGCTTCATCAATGCCGTTGTCCACCACTTCCCAAATCAAATGATGGAGTCCTTCGCCGGCGGTATTGCCGATATACATGCCCGGCCGTTTTCTGACTGGCGCCAATCCTTCCAACACCGTAATCTGCTTTGCGGTATACTCTGACGACGCGCTCGCAGTTTTCGCTTTGGCGGCCGCTGATTTTTTTGTCATCGCTTTCATGTTCTTCTTTAGCATAGTTTCTCGTTACAAGTTACCAGCACTCGTCCGAAATGATTCGGAAGAATGCTCGTAGCTTGATTTTTCAACCTAATCTGGCGCCCAAATCACTAATGAGCTTTCCGTGCACTTTCTCGAGTAAAACGTCAATCTCCTCGCTCCGCAAAGTCCGATCATCAGCTTGGAACACAAGGCGGATGGGAAGACTTTTCCGGCCTTTTTCTATTTTGGACCCTCGAAAGATGTTCCCGAACTGTGTTACCTCAGCCAATAACTTCTGATTTCTTCCACCCAGCGCCGACCGAATACACCCGACGATTTGATCGTATGATACTTCTTCTCTGACTATCACGGCAACATCCCTCTCGGCTGAAGGAAAAACGACAAAAGCTTTGTACTGAATTTCTTTCATATGGCTGATAATGACTCCCAGCTCCACCTCAGCAAATCCGGCCGCGCCCTCAACCCGCATTTGCCGTGCTTGCGTAGGGTCGACCAATTCTATTTTTCCTAGAGTTGTCTGTCCGAGAAACAGCTGGTAGGAGGATCCTCTCTTCTGTGAACGCGCCGTTTCTTGGATGCCAAAGGAACGACCTATGCCTTGAATGAGGCCCTTGATCTCACGGAAAATACTCTCGGTAGTTTCACCCTTCCTTACCAGCCCCAAACCAAGCATGAGCTTTTCTACCGGCAAACCCGTCTGACCGAAAAAACAGTAACCGACCTCAAAAGCGGCAATCCTGTCGCCAAGCCACGCATTCCGGGCAACTGACTCCCGAAGCCTGGGCAGGAGGCTCGTCCGTAGCCAGCTCTGATCTTTTCGTAACGAATTAATCACTCGATAATGTCCGGCCGCGGGTACGGAGCTTTTATCTGCATCAGAATAGAACGAATAATTCACCACTTCGGTAAATCCATACGCCACCATCAGGTCTCGGGATCTCTCAGCCACTTCAATTTCTCTCGGGAAACCGACTGGCCGTAATTCACCGCTCAATATCGTGGCCGGAAGATTGTTCAAGCCGTAGAGCCGGCCAACCTCCTCCGCCAGATCAGCCGAGTGGGCGATATCTCTTCTCCAACTCGGCGCAGTCACTCGCATTTTCTTGCTTCCACTGACTTTGAATCCGAGCCGTGAAAGATATCCCTTGATTTGAGTCGGGCTGAGCCTGAGACCAAGTAGATTCTGGCACCATTCCGCGTCCAGCACGGTAGCGGAGGTTTTTTG
Source organism: bacterium (assembly GCA_030699685.1). GTDB lineage: Bacteria > Patescibacteriota > Patescibacteriia > JAHIZJ01 > JAHIZJ01 > JAUYLJ01. Next base: position 2,216 of record JAUYLJ010000051.1, read on the forward strand.
GTATCCGGCCAAGGCGATAACTTTCTGACTGCTATAGACTTTCGAGTTGGTCAGTTTGGCAATAAGTTCAGCCGCCGACATGGCATGCTTCTCAGTCATGAGACTGTCGAGGCCTTTTTCGAAGCGGCCAGAGCTCTCAGAATGAAGTCCAATTTTCCGGCTGGTCTTCCGCACTGAAACAGGATTGAAAACAGCCGCTTCAAGAATAACGTTTTTCGTCGATACCGTCACTTCAGTCCTGGCTCCTCCCATGATACCAGCCAAAGCGATAGGGCCTTCATCATCGGCGATGACGGTCATCTCCGTATCGAGTTGTCGCTTCTGTCCGTCAAGCGTTTCCAGAATTTCTCCTTTTCTCGCCTGTCGCACCCGAATGTTTTTTCTAACGCCTCTTTTGATCGTATCGGCGTCGAACGCGTGGGTCGGCCGGCCGCTTTCAAGCATGATATAGTTTGAAACGTCCACTACATTGTTGATCGGCCTGATTCCCGACGCCACCAGACGGCTCATCAGCCAGAGCGGCGACTGCCCGACCGTCACTCCGGAGATATACGTGGCAGAATATTTGGGACAGAATTTTTTATCTTCGATTATAACGTTCACCGGCGGCGAGGTCTTGCTATAGGCGCCGGTCTTCAGTTTGTAGCTTGGAATTTTAGTTGATCGATTTTTTGCCGCCGAGAATTCACGAGCCAGCCCGATCACCGACGCGCAATCAGGACGATTGGCAGGGACGGTGATGTCGAAAATAAGGTCTCCGCCGCCAATCACGCTTTGCAAAGATGCGCCCGGCCGAACCGAGGGCGGCAAAATCATGATCCCGGAATGGTCTACTCCAAAATCCAATTCTTTTGGCGAACACAGCATCCCTTCAGAATGCTCTCCGCGTATGACCGCTTTAGCAATCTGCTGGCCGTTGGGCAGTAGAACTCCGATCTTTGCCAGAGGGACTTTCTGACCGACTGTGATATTCGGAGCGCCACAAACTACTCTGTATTTTTTTGAGCCGTCGTAAACAGTGGCTAAGTGCAACCTGTCCGCCCGCGGGTGGGGCTCGATCTTTTCTATCACAGCCACGACGACGTCTTTCCACTGCCGGCCGAATTTCTCGATTGTTTCCACTTCAAACCCAAGCACGGTCAGAGTTTCGGCCACTGACTGGGCGGACTCTTTGACGGAAACAATGTCTTTAAACCAGTTGAAGGACAGCAGCATTTAATTGATGATAAGTAGTACCACAAAGCTCATAAAAAGCAGGAAGCCAATCAGCATTTTACCAATGAATTCAAACGTTTCGCTTCGCTTCCGAACTATCGCCGGATCGGTACCCGTGTCTTTTGACGTCGGTCGCAATGCTATCACCACGGCCAAAACTAGACTGCTTAAGGCATCGATAGCCATAGACTGCGCGGAAAGGGCTTCGTCAATGGCAAAATCAAAACTGAGCGTCACTATCAGCAAAAGTATAAAACCGAGCGCCGCGTCAAAATACTTTGAACTGACCGCGTATTGAAATTCCTTTTTCATGTAAGTATCAACCCGTCAAAGAGTTTATAAAACAAAAGACCGAACAGCAGCGCCGCTAAAATTATCTTCCCCACCATGTCACTGCGAGCGCTCATGGCGTTCAGACGCCCTTCGGCGGGCGGTTGTTTTTTTTGACCGCGAATAAAAATTAAAAAGACAAACATGGTGTAGCTAAGTACTCCCACAATTGACCAGAAGTCAATCGTTTCGTCATTGGCGTAATCCCAGCCCAGGCCATACATAAAAATCAGCAGTCCGTAAATGACGTAATCAAGCTTGATATTGTGAATTGCTTTCAGTAAATTCATCGCTGCGTAAATTGATGCAAAAAGCGAAAGTCGTTTACGAAGGAAGCTCGAATGTCGTCTATCCCGTGGAATAGCATCATCAGCCGGTCAATCCCGAGTCCGAAGGCAAATCCAGAGTACCGGCGCGGATCAAGGTTCATGTTTTGAAGTACCTGGGGATGCACCATTCCTGAACCAAGCATCTCCAGCCACCCTCGACGCCGGCAAACCGAGCAGCCCTCTCCCTTGCAGATCAAACAGCGCATGTCTACGTCCATTCCCGGCTCGACAAAGGGATAGTATTCAGGCCGAAGACGTATTTGCACGGATTGGCCGAAAAGCTCCTGTAAAAAGAGCTTCAGGGTGCCGATGAGATCACTCACCGCGACGCCCTGGCCGATCACCAGCCCCTCACACTGGTAAAACGTCGCTTCGTGTGATGCGTCTGTCGCTTCGTGCCGGAATACCCTTCCCGGCACTATCAGCCTGATCGGCGGCCTGCGGGTCTCCATGGCTCTGATCTGAGCCGGAGAGGTATGAGTGCGAAGTACTAGTTCATCAGTGTTCTTTTTGTCCGGAGCTTCGACATAAAAAGTGTCCCACAAATCCCTGGCTGGATGGTCAGCTTTGATATTCAGCAGTTCAAAATTATATTCGGTGTTTTCCACTTCGCGTCCTTCAACCACCTCAAATCCCATGGAGTGAAAGATCCGAATCACGCGCCTCATGAACTGGGAAAGAGGGTGAAGATATCCACGGTCCGGCTCTTGGCCAGGCAGGCTGGCATCCACGGCAAAGGAATCTCTTCCGCTCTCAAGGGAAGATTTTTTCTTGTTCAGCTGCGCTTGAATCTGACCTCTTATTGTATTGGCGAGTTGGCCGATCATTGGGCGATCCGCCGCCGGGAGATCTTTCACCCCTCGCAATACGCTGATCAGTTCGGATTTCCGGGATAAGAATTGCGTCTCAATGGCGGCAAGTGTCTTCAAATCATTCGCCGAAAGGATTTTTTCTAGTGCTTCTTTTTGCAGCTTTTCAAGCCGGTGTCTCATCGTGACGACGGATTACGTGTCAGAAAAAAGAGTTCTAGTAGACCGACCGCAAAAATGAACAATATAACATTCCACCAGGTCAAAATTCTCACCCCCTGGAGAACCAGCGCGCCGACAATCAGGATCGAAAAAAGTATCGATTGCCGAAAGGCGATCCCCACGTGTTCGAAGACTTTCTCGTTGTGGCTGAACCAGACACGAAAAAAGAAACCCAGTAAGGCAAAGGTTCCGGTAATAGCCAAAAACAGGCTGAGGTAGAAAAGGGAGAGTCCCAAAAACCCGCCTGAGTCGGGATCGATATAAAACACCACAGTAATCCAGCCAATCCAGCAGACCAAGGTAACCACGGTCATTATCACCAAAAATTTTTTCAAAGACATACTTTATTTCTCGGCGTGAATAATCCGAAAATCAGCTAAAAATATTAGGCTTTGGCACCTAAATCATAACAGAAAATCGTACTTTTTTCAAACCGCATCGTTTCGTTAATGGGGATATCTTTTTTGCTAGTATTAGCAACAGTTTTTCCATGCCAAGATTGTAAAATCAAAGCTCCATAGTTCAGCGACAAAGAGCTCATCTTAATGCTTTTTCTCTATAAGTCTTGCATTAATAAGTAATTCATTTTTACCCGATTTTGGAACGCAAACGATATTGTTATGCCAAATTACCACAAGAAAAAATGGTTGATGAAAGAAAACAGAGCCCTAAGTCATAGAGTGGTGCAGCGTGATGGAAGAGAAGGCCGTTGCCATTGACAAGCTGCCTGTTTTTGGTATATTTCCCTGTATGCCAGCTCGTGCTCGGCAGTTTTATGTAGGATGAGTAATGTTATGAATAACCAGGAAATACGAAATATCGCCATCATCGCGCACGTCGACCACGGCAAAACAACTATTGTCGACGCGATGATGAAACAAACAGGGATGGTGAAGGAAGGGGAAAGTATGGATTCAAACGTTTTGGAAAAAGAGCGCGGCATTACGATTTATTCCAAAAACGCGTCACTGAACTATAAAGGGACTAAGATAAACATCGTTGATACTCCCGGCCACGCTGATTTCAGTTCAGAAGTGGAGCGAGTTTTGCGCTCAATTGATTCCGTCTTGCTGATTGTTGACGCCCAGGAAGGGCCCATGCCCCAGACGCGATTCGTACTGAAGAAATCGCTGGAAATCGGTTTGCGGCCTCTGGTCGTGCTCAATAAAATTGATAAGCCGGCCGCTGACGTCAACCGGGCGCACGACCAGGTGCTGGAGCTCTTTATGGACTTGGGCGCCAACGACGAACAATTGGACTTCATTACCGTTTACGCCATCGGCATCGAAGGCGTGGCCAAGAAACATATCGAAGACGTGAGTACGGACATGACTCCACTTCTGGACACCGTCCTCGAACACGTCGCCTCAGCCCCTCATGATACTGAAGCGCCTCTCCGGATGCAGCCATTCAACTTGGGGTATGATGATTTTCTAGGTCGGACCGCCATCGGTAGGGTATATGAAGGCGTGGTTACTCAAGGACAAACTGTGGTTATTAAAAACCCTAGCGGCCAAAACCGCCGCGCGACCATCACCAAGCTTTATACATTTCACGGGTTTGAAAGACAAAGTGTCCAGAGCGCCGAAGCCGGCGATATTATCATGGCGGCCGGCATCGCTGATATTGATATCGGGGAAACCATTTGCCAGTCGGAGGACCAAGAGAGTCTCCCGGCGATCACCATTGACGAGCCCACGATCTCACTCGATTTGCTCGTGAACAACTCC
>JAUYLJ010000057.1 GCA_030699685.1 bacterium
TCAGCATCCTCGTGGTGCTGATGATCGTCTTCTTTGTCATTTCCCGAATGAGGGAGAAGGCGGAGGGCGATCTGGGACGGTCGATGAGCTGGATGGAGTTCGTCCGCGGACTCAGGTCTAGGACTGGTGCGGATGAGCAGGAAGAAGTGGAGGGAGAACAGCAAACGATCAGCGTCAGCGATCCGCTTAGCTTTTTCGAGCGGATTTTGCTGGTTGTCTGGAGGTTGGCTATTGCGGCGCTTGTCTGGTACATGTTTGGTCTCTGGCCGGCGGCAGTATTTGCAGTTGTAATGCTGCTGCTGTACCTGCGCTGGCAGCATCGCTACCCCGCGACCGTGATCGAGAAGAGGAAAGGCTTGAAGAGGGTCTATCTTCTCGAGAAGGAGTTCCTGGTCAACTACGTGCTCGACCGAATGCTGTTCAGCGTGGATTCACGGGTCATCGCGACCCAGTACCTGGCTGTGTTCGGATCAATCAGCGCAATGGTCTTTTGGAAGGTCATACTTCCACAGCCGATGATCTGGCTGAGAATAACGCTCAGCCTGGTCTACGCAGGTTTCTTGATCGCGGCCATTATCTTGGCCGCATTGAGTGATTGGGGCCTGACCAAGGTCGACGAAGGAACGGCCAAGATCATCGTGCGATGGGGCGGCTTTCGTCTCATCGCCTGGAACTTCAAAGGCCGACGGCACATGACCTCTCAGGGCGCGAGCCGTCTGAACGCGATCATGAGAATCCTCTTGTTGAAAGAACCTGAGGAAATCATGACTTTCCGTGATGAACTCGTTTCTTCCCTGGGGAGGCAAGGCAGTCTGGCCGACTCGTGGATTCCGTTGGACAGTAACGGAATGCTTGAACCTGACAGCAGCGAAGCAACGACTACCGGAAAGCATCTCGCGATGAGACTGATGCACGAGGGAAAGGGTCGGATCCACCCCGTTGTGATTGATGAGTTGATCGGCGCCACGTCTCACACCAGCAACTTCGTCGCGTTCTTCGCGCAGCATGACGTGTTGACTGACGAAGAGCTTCGTGAGGAGACTGTTGTCATTCCGGGAATGAGAACCGGCACAGCAGTAAACGATCCCGGCGTCAGGCTGGGCCCGGACATGCTCCGCTGGTGTCTTGAAGATTGTCCACCGGCTCAGAAGTCTCGCAAAGGTCTCTTCGGCGGCTTCCGGTTCATGGGTTTCCCATGGGTCGACCAAGTGATGATGCTGCGGAGAGAGAGCGTGTGGGTGGTAGACTTCGAGAAAGTCACGAAAACGCGGCGCGATAAGCCTGACAAGGCTGATTTCGTTTCGTTGAAGACTTTCCTGCTTACCATTCACGTCATGATGGCTGAGACGGCTGATGGTCCGGCGATCAACTTCGATCTGGAAGTGTACATGCACTTCCGAAACTTGTACAAAGTGTTCTTCGCGGTCGACGACTGGGAAGACGCAATGGTGCAAGCGATTATGGGTTTTGTTCGGGACATGGTCGTTTCGCTGCCGTTCATCCCTGCTTACCACCACAAGTGGGCCATCGCCAACACGATCAAGGAATGCGCGGGCGGAAACAACGTGACGGTCCGATATGTCCCTCAACCAGACCCGGAGAATCCTGACCCCAATCATCACGAGGTTGAAATTATCCCGTCACCAGACAGGGGTAATCCTATGGACGATGCTCTCCGGACCTGGGGAGTCGTCGTTACCGACGTAGCAGCCAAGAACATCAACCCCGGTGATGAACGCGGACGTGTGCTTCTGTCAATGGTTTTCGACACCGAACAAGAAGCGAGAAAAATCAGCATCACTGCCGAGGCTGAGTCTCATGCCATTGACCTGCGAGGCGAGGCCTACGAAAAGCATGGCGCAGTCGGGCGTCGCATGGTTGAGCAGGACCTTGTGGCGAAGGTACCGCGTGACTCGATTGTCATCGTGGGTGGAAGCGACGACGATGCCGCGAAGGCGGCTCGTAACGCGACACTGACTGGCAGGGCGGTCCGGCGTCAAACCGATAAAGACCGGCCTGCTGAATGATGTAGGTAGGGGTGAGCCTTCGGATGACATTCGGAGGCTCACCTCATGACTCGGAGGCAATCATGGTGAATCCTGTCTGGGTGATTCTCACCATCGCTGGCATTGTCGCCGCCATGGCGATGCTCGGGTTCCGATACGCGAAGAAACAAACCCCGGACAAGTTTCACGGGGTGGATTTCTTCAAGTTTCTCGGAACCCAATGGGTGAAAGTAGCCGTCCTTATTCTCTTGGTGCTACTGATCTCGGCTGGCGCCACTGTTTGGAAGAACCACAAGGTGATCGGCGACCCTGTCTGGGTGCAGTACGATACCCTGGTGGACAACCCGCCTGATATGGACGACACGGCGGCAGCTCAGGCCTGGTCCAGAGAGGTAAACGACCTGGAGGACGCCCTCAAGGTCACCTACCCCGGTTTCAAGCCATGGGTCGTCCGATTCGCGGACGGCCTGATCTTCTTCGGCTTGTGGCTGACTCTCTTTGGTAGCTTGGCGCTACTCTGGATAGTATCCATTAAGGGGTGGTGGCCCAAGCCGGTGAGAAGAGCGGTAATCGGAGGGGTACAGATCTGGCTGCTCTTTGCGGTCTTGTTCTGTCTCCTATCGGTTACCCAACAGCAGCTGGTGCCTGATCCCATCAGGTATCTACTGCGGGCCTTCATCCGAGGGCTCCACCTCGATGAAAACGGCCTGGGGTTCATGGCCTTGACCCTCTCGGTCGTTGCCATAACCCTTCATAAGGGAGCACAGACGAAGTGGATCACTATCCCGGCCGTGGCGATGTTCGTCATCACCTCAGTCAACTTCGTCCATGTCATCAAGCCGGGATTGTTGGGTGATCATGGGCAGGCCTACAGCTCGACGCTGGGGGCACCGGCGGTGGCGGCGGACTATGATGCCGATACCGGCATCGTCTCCTTCGACACTCAGTTGCCGGGACCGCATCCGGTGCCCGGTCTTGTCGCCGATGCCGGCGATGTCATCGTAGCAGAGCGCGTCTCCCACGAAGAGGCGTATACCTATCTCCATATGGAGGGTGGAGATCGGGTAACGACTGTTCGGGGGGATACATTGGATGGAGGCCAGTTGCTCTATCCGGGAAACTTCCCGGCTCAACTGAAGCACAACTTCCTGGTCACGCACGTGCCGACCGGCGCCGCGATGATCGGAATTGGCGACAAAGACAACTGGTTTGCTCCATTCGTTCACGGTAGCAGCTTCAAAGGCGCCGTGAAGAAGAGGGGGCAGGTGTTCGTGGACATCAACGACACCTTCTGGCAGGAACACGGAGATGGGTACGCCCATCTCCAAGACAATCGGGGCACAGTACGATTCCGACTGGTGCTACAGCGCCGGTTCGGATCCGGGCTCCTTCACTAGCACAGCGGCGGTCTCATCTCGAGATCGCCGCTATTTTATTTGCCTCGAACCAACAATATTGCAGTTGTTACGCAAATGAATAAAATTATTCTGTATCGAAACCACTGCAAATTCCGCCAGAGGCGGATCCGCCTCTGGCGGAAACCCAGCCGAAGCCATTAAGACAAATTCTATCATTACTCTTGCCAAGCGGATGGCAGGGTACCGCTACTCCAGAACGTTGATTCCCCATGGAGATGCCGGATCACCCGAAGCCCTACTCTCATTTTCAATTATTTTCACGACTGAATGTCCGCCCTAGGTATTGTCTGCCGAGTGTCCGGCATGACACTATTGGGGTAGTAAGCCACGGCAAATAATCTGCCCCACCTGAAAGGTGGGGGTATGATGTTTATCCAAACTCCGTCACCAAGAAGACGCCGATGATGACGACCTGAATAGTGATGCCAGCCATGGTGGAGATGCGGTAGTCAAAAAAGTTATTGAGAAAATGATGAAAGTGATAATGAAGAGAATTGTGCCGCTGTACCAAGGGGTGGAGCAGGAACACTTTTTTCTTGAGAAAGCCCAATGACCGGAAAATGAATTTTTCTCGGTATTTTTCGTGCAGCAGAGGAAACACATGGGAAATGAGATCGGGTGCCAGCGATCCGCCCACGCCGGCGATCACCAGAGTGAATCTAGGAAGCTCGACCGAGTAATACAATGCTCCAACCAGTATGACTACCAGTACAAAATCAACCAAACCAATCAGTGCCGCGCGTTTACGTCTCCTCGGGTCCCATTCTTCATACAACTGTTCGTCACCATGAGGAATGAAATCCATGATGAAATGGACAAAAATCGACAACACAAAAATCCACCATGGAGACTCAAAGCGTTGACTGATAAGTACGCCAGCTGCCGCGTGTGTGGTGAGAAACATTCGTATGCGAACTTACGATGTGCTGTAAATGTTTAAAACCGCGAAATGTGGTTTCTGGTAGCAGGGGTGGGACTCGAACCCACGACCTCTGCCTTATGAAGGCATCGCTCTAACCGACTGAGCTACCCTGCCCTGTACCACTCACTCGCTTCGCTCGTTCGGGTACAGGGCTAAGCCCGTGATCGGCGCAGCCATGTACCCGACCATGTACCGATCACTCCCTTTTGGTATATGGGAGTGGTATATGGTTGCGGGGGCCGGACTCGAACCGGCAACCTTCAGGTTATGAGCCTGACGAGCTTCCAATTGCTCCACCCCGCGTCGTATAACCTACTTGGTTGTAGATGATCGGCCAAGAAGCGTCAAGAGGCAGTGTAACCCAGTTCTTTGAAATTATCAAGTTTCTCGACGCTTCCATTGATCCATGATAGTATTGAGGGCATATTTTCTTGTTATCTACGTATGAATTTTATTTGGAAATACCTTCGGCGACATAAGAAACTGCTTGTCTGGTCGCTGGTCCTAGCTGCGATAAATCAGATTTTTTCCCTCCTTGACCCCCAGATTTTTCGTATATTAGTGGATCGGTACGCCAGCCGTGTGGGAGAATACTCGCAGCATGATTTTATTATTGGAGTCTTATGGCTGTTGGGGGGACTGGTCGGAGTGGCGCTGGTTTCAAGAATCGCCAAGAATATTCAGGACTACCTGGTTAATGTGATCACCCAGAGGCTTGGTACGGAGATGTACTCATCAAGCGTTGCCCACTCTTTCTCGCTGCCGTACTCGGCGTTTGAAGATCAACGGTCAGGGGAACTGCTTGAAAAGCTGCAAAAAGCGAGAGAGCACACCCAGCGTCTCGTTGAAAGCATCATTAACATCGTATTCCTTTCACTCGTGGGAATAGTTTTTGTTGTTGGATACGCGTTTATTGTGCACTGGATGGTTGGTCTTGTCTTTTTCTCGATCATCCCGATCCTGAGCGTGGTGACGTATATCATCAGCCGTGGCATCAAGGCGGCTCAGAAAGAGGTGGTACAGGAAACGACTTCGCTGGCCGGTTCTACAACTGAAACTATTCGCAACGTCGAGCTGGTTAAAAGCATGGGGCTCGAAAAGCAGGAGGTTGAGCGGTTGAACTCCGTGAATAATACCATCCTCAAGCTGGAGTTGCGCAAGATTATTCTGGTTCGCCGGTTGAGCTTTATTCAAGGCACCATTATCAACGCGCTTCGGTCGGCGCTTATTTTTCTCATGGTCTGGCTGATTTTTCAGGGAGACATGACATTGGGTGAGATGCTTAGTTTATTTATATACTCTTTCTTCGTATTTACTCCTTTGGCTGAATTTGGCCAGGTGGTGACCCAGTATCAGGAAGCGCGCGCTAGTGTTGATCAGCTGGAGGATATCATGTCCATGCGTCCCGAACCAAAGGCTGACCAGCCCCGGGAAATAAAAACCATTGAAACTATAGAGTTCGACGGAGTACAATTTACGCACAACGGAGCTGATACTCCCGCGCTTTCCGAAATTAATTTTAACGTCAAGGTGGGGGAAACCGTCGCTTTTGTCGGACCGTCTGGATCGGGCAAAACCACGATCGTCAAGCAAATGGTCGGTCTTTACCGGCCCCAGGCGGGAGCTATCCGATTCAACGGTATTGCCGGAAACGAATTGGACTGGAATTTGCTCAGGTCTCGAATCGGACTGGTGTCGCAGGACACGCAGCTTTTTTCGGGCACCATCAAAGAGAACCTGCTTTTCGTCAATCCTCGGGCAACTGACGAAGAGTGCGCAGCGGTGATGAAAGCCGCGGCCGCCAATTCATTGCTTCAGCGGGGCGCTAATGGCCTGGAAACTAAGATCGGGGAAGGTGGCATGAAGATTTCAGGCGGTGAAAAACAACGGCTGGCGATCGCCCGGGCGCTGTTGCGCAAGCCTGATTTGATCATCTTCGACGAGGCGACCAGCTCTCTGGACTCGGTGACGGAAAAAGCGATCACCGAAACAGTTCGGTCAATTGTGCGCTCGGAGTCAAATTTGATCACTGTGCTTGTGGCGCACCGGCTATCGACCGTAGCTCACGCTGACAGGATATATGTCTTGGAAAAAGGAAAGATAATTGAGAAAGGTAATCACCAGTCTTTATTGGAAACGAAGGGTTTGTACTACGCGCTCTGGCGCCAGCAAACGGCTACCAATGAATTTATCGAAGACCATCGCGTCAGACCGATAGGATAAACAAAGCCCCCAGCAGTGATACCGTGGGGGTTATCCCGGGCTGTCCGCAAGTGGCAGGAAGGTTCGGGTGTGTTCGAAAAGATAGCGGGTGTACTCTGAGTCAGGCTGTTCATGAATTGCCTGAATGGCGATTTCATGAGCAAGCTGAGGGTTCTCGAGCGCAAGCGCGATGTCGACCAAGAGTCCGTAAAATCGTCGACGCGAAGTCTCGTCGAGAGTCGCCTCCAATCCTCTTCTGGCGAAATCATACGCTTGGTTCAGTTTGACGCCGTGCTCGAGACACCATGAGCTGTAGATATAGAGTTCCTCAGGAGGACTCTTTATCCCGCGTTCTAGGAGCTCGAAACGGCGCTCAGCGGCGAGCGTAGTATCCCCCAGCACACTGATCGCGTAGTCTGGGAATAGCCGTCGTCGGGTGCTGACGAGTGTTTCGTCAGTCACCGATTTGGTTCGATCAAAGACTGTCGCGATAAACTCATCTTGAAGCCCTCTCGCGTCTCCGACATCATTCAGTTGTGCCAAGAGACTAGGAAGATTCAAGAGTTCCCTCTCAGTCGTGTGTCTTGATCGCGCCGCTGATGCCGCAGCCTGTCTGATCTCGGAAACCGTGACAGGGTGCTTATCGGGATTCACGGGATGACCTTGAAGATATTCCACCCTGGTTTTGACGAGCAGGCGGAAAATGTCAAAGGCGTAGTCATCCCTCATGTCGATTCTAGCGGCTTCACGGAAGAACAACACGGCGGACAGCCAGTCGCCCGCAGACTCAGCCTTGGTGGCGAGGTACAGCGCATCATCCAGTTTCGGCGTTTTCCGCAGCCTTTCGAGCTTTTCCACGTCCGTTGTGGGATCCTGCATCCCTTGATTGAGTATTTCGAGGAAGGCAAAGGGGTCGTGGTAGCCAGACCATTGTCTGATGACTTTTTCGTCACCGCGGATCAGGACAAATGTCGGCAGATCGACGATGCTGTGCTGTGCGGAGAGGAGCGATCCATCGCCCTCATCTACATCAAGCGGCAGGAAGGCCAGCTGAGCGATTGTATACTTCAAACGCGGTTGTCTTTTCGCGTCCCTTTCGAAATCGCGGCAGGAACCGCAAACTTCGTCGCTGAAGTACAAAAGGGCCTGAGTGTTGTTTTCTCGGGCATGCGCGATAGCGGCGTTGTAGTCCGTGGCATTTTTCGCGCAGCCAAGAGTGGCTATGATGACAATCGCTGCCATCGTCCAGAACGTGCATTGTGACATATCAGCACGCTCCTTTGGTTTAGTTGTGTAAGTTGCGAAGCCCGGAAATTCGGACTCAATGAGCGTGCTGAATATTGAACCAAAAAACCACCCTTGTCAAGGAGTAAAGCGTAAAGATAATCTTTTCGGTTTGCCTGTCACGATGCAGCTAAAGTCATCCTTCTCCTCTCGCGATGAATGCCCCCATTTTTTAGCGCATCGATATCTGTGCCAGGACCCCCCATGGTTCTTTTATAGATTTCAGAAAGTGTCGGAAATCAAAAAGGTATGGGATTGATGATCACATTTAAGACAGTGGTGCCGCGGGAGAGAATCGAACTCTCATGAGGTTGCCCTCGCAGGATTTTGAGTCCTGTGCGTCTGCCAATTCCGCCACCGCGGCAAGTACACGCTTCATCGTACGTTCCAACGGGTGCCTTTGTCAATAATGCGCATTGCCGTATCAGCCGTTTTTCGGTATAATTATGCTAGTGCTTTCAATCTATGACACGCGTAATTTCAGTCGTAAATCAAAAAGGAGGGGTAGGCAAAACTACCACCGCGATCAATCTGGGCGCAAGCTTGGCCGCGCAGGGAAAATTTGTCCTACTTATTGATATCGATCCGCAAGCCAACGCCACCAGCGGGCTGGGTTTGCCGCACAAAGAGCTTGATCGGGGGGTTTACGAGACGCTGATCAGTCCGGCGTCGCTGAGCGAGGTGATTCGCGACACGCATATCTATGGCTATCGGATAGCTCCTTCGACGCTTTCATTGGCTGGAGCCACCGTTGAGCTGGTCAATTTGCCGCGCCGGGAACACCTTTTGGCTGATAAACTGGGTGAAATTTTGCAGGATTTTGACTATATTATTATCGATAACCCTCCCTCACTGGGGCTACTGACCATTAACGGATTAGTGGCGGCGCAAGAAGTATTGATACCCGTTCAGGCTGAGTACTACGCGCTTGAAGGATTAAGCCAGCTGCTCGAGACCATTGCCATGGTCAAAAAGGAGCTACAGCCGGATCTCAGCATTTTAGGCGCCGTGCTGACCATGTATGACCCACGTTACAAACTCAGTCAGGCGATAATGGAAGAGCTCTACAAATACTTCCCCAACCGGATTTTCCGTTCGGTCATTCCCCGAAATGTGAAGTTGGCCGAGGCGCCGAGTCATGGAAGACCGGTCCGAGATTACGCGAAAACTTCACGCGCGGCCAGAGCGTACGAACGTCTGGGACGTGAAGTTATCAGCACGGAATTGTATCCTATTCGTAACCCTTTTTCACAATGAGTCGATATCAAGGCCTCGGACGCGGTTTGGGAGCGCTCATACCGACGGGCAGCTCTGACACAGCTAGGCGTAGCGAAACAAATCAATCCATTCACGAAATTCCGATCAGTAAGATCTCCGCCAATCCCAAACAGCCACGAAGAAATATTGATCCAGGAGAGCTTAAGCGGCTGATCGATTCCATTAAAAAACACGGCGTGTTGCAGCCAGTCGTGGTGACGCCGACGGGCAACGGGTACCAGCTCATCGCTGGTGAACGCCGCTATCAAGCGTCAAAGTTGTTGGGGTTGAAAACCATGCCAGCTGTCGTGCGAGCGGCGGAAGAGCTGGAGCAGCTGGAATTGGCACTTGTCGAGAATATTCAGCGTGAAGATCTTAATGCCATTGACCGGGGGCTGGCGTACCAGCGTTTGACGGAGGAATTTCAGCTCACCCAGGAAGGGGTGGCGGAAAAAGTTGGCCAAAGCCGCAGTCAGGTAGCCAATACGCTGCGCTTACTCCAATTGCCCGAAGAGATCAAAAACGCTATAATTAAGAATACAATATCAGAAGGACACGCCAAAGCACTTCTTAGTCTTGGTAGCGAACAAGAGCAGTTGCGTTTGTTCAAGGAAATAGTTTCCAAGAAACTCACCACGCGACAGACCGAACAGTTTGCTCAAAAAGTCAACGTCAAGGCCCACCGACGTTCGCCCAGTCTTGACCCCGCCTTGGCGGAGCAGCGCGACCACCTGTCTCAGAAATTGGGAACCAAAGTTGAAATCGCGCAACGCAAAGGTAGGGGAAGAATCACCATTGAATTTTATTCAGCCGAAGAGCTTCGTCAGCTCTTGGACACATTGACCAATTAATTTTCTCAAGTACTTATGGAAGTTATTCATACCCGCAGCCGCTTTTCTTTGTCTACGATTTTCCGTCGGAATGAGCATACAATATTTGACCTCATACTTCGCCTGGCTGTTATCGCCGCGGTCGTCCTGACGCCGTTGGTGTTTTTGACGGAATTTCGCAGCCAGTTTGATCTGCATAAATCGTTGATATTCAGTTTGCTCACGCTGGTGGCGGTTTTAGCCTGGTTGGCAAAGATCGTCTTTCGCAAAGGGATGCGATACCGCCGTACAATGCTGGATATCCCAGTAGCGGTATTCGGACTGCTGTATGTAGTGGTGACGATGTTTTCCACTAATTGGTTCCAAAGCATCGCCGGCGTATCAAACTATTACCAGCATACTTTGACCGTGATGGTGTTTACCATCCTGTTTTTCTATGTGATAGTTAACAATTTCCGGACGCGGCAGGAAATTGAAGCGTTGTTGGGAAGCTGGCTGGCGGCCGGGGTGGTGGTCACTGTTGTTAGCTTTTTTCAGTTGCTTGGATGGTACCCCTTTGCCGCTGATAGTACCCACCTGCCTGATTTTAACTTGATCGGCAGTTCGGCGTTAGCCTTAGGGTTTTATCTCGTGAGTTTGCTGCCATTATTGTTGGGATGGATGATTAAGGCGCAACGGCCCGTACAGAGGATCGCGTTATTCGTGGCTACTGTGCTGAACTTCGCTGTGCTGGCGCTCTTGGACTATGGCCTGGTATGGTATTTCGCTATCGGCACCCTCTTTGTGTACATCCTTTTCCTATCCCTGCGCGCCAAAAAGCACGAT
>JAUYLJ010000015.1 GCA_030699685.1 bacterium
TCTTTGCTGAGGCATATGAACGCAATGGAGCCGCGGTGAGTGTGGGTCAGGCGGTAGTGTATGATGGTCATCCAGCCGGTGTGTCAGACTGGAACGGTTACAAGGCGCAGTTCTTCAACGGTGGGAATTATGGTCTCGGCTTCGTCATGTACGATCCGTGGAATTGGGATGGCAATGAGTGTGCCACGAATGAGGCGTACTATGTCCGTACCGGTTTCCGGGAATACTATCTGGAGGAGGGTGGACCATCATTTTTCGGCTGCCCCACCAGGGATGAGTATGAAATCGGCGGGGTTCCTGTTCAGGATTTCTACAACCGAAATACTGACACATACTATCGCATGGAGTGGCATGGGACTTACGCGTCTCATTATAATCTTGATCCATGTGGTAGCGGCGGGTCACAGGGAGGCAACGGTGACCCCGTCGTCCTCTGCACCCCCGATCCCGGATCCATCCTGGGCAACGGCGACTTCTCGGAAGGCGACAACTGCTGGACCTACTTCGCTTGGCCGGAGGAACGCGGGGAACTGCATCTTGGCACCAACACGGTCGAACTGGAGATTCACGGCACCGGCGAGTACTGGTCCGTCTCTTTCAGCCAGGCCTGTGAGATCGCCGCCAATCAGTACTACCGACTTTTCTTCGACTACGAATCCGTGAACACATTGCATCCGATTCTGGTGATGACCGACGCCAACGACCACAATCAGAACTACGGTCTCTGGCACGAATTCACCACCCAGCGCTACGACTGGTTCCACAAAGAAGTAGAATTCCGGGCGACAAGCACCAGCTCGTCCGCGGAGTTCATGTTCTGCGTGGGTAGCCACAATGGCAAGTTCCGGATCCGCAACGCGCGCATCGAAGTGATTGCTTCGCCTCCGCCTCCGCCGCCATCGTGCGACGGAGACGATCCCGACAGTTTCATCGGCAACGGCCAGTTCTACGGGCCGAACTGCTGGGAAAGCGCCAGTCCGAACCATCCCTACGTCGTCTTCAATTTCAACGGCCAGTTTGAGTCCCACGTCAATGGTCCCTATCCCTGGTATGATGTAAAGTTATCCCAGGACTGGGTCTGGTTGCAGGCGGGCAGTCAGTGCGAGGTGATTTGGACCGGGGCAGTCAACGCTCCGAGCCGTGTCATAGTCGCGCTGGAAGACGGCAGCGGTGGCCACGTTCTTTGGGAAGAAGTCTGGCTGACCTCCACGGAACAAGAATTCACCATGCCGTTCTGGCCTCAGGCTACGAATCCGGCCGGGAAGCTCGTGTTCTACCTAGGAGAAGTGGATCAGTCGGTCTGGATCAAGGATGTGGTTGTGCGCTACGCTGACGCGCCGCCTCCGCCGCCGGTCTGCGACGGAGACGATTCAGAAAGTTTCATCGGCAACGGCCAGTTTTACGGCTCAAGCTGCTGGAACCTGGCGGATCCAAACGAACGCGGGGTAGCGACTGAGTATGATGGACAGTTCGAAGCGCATGTCAACGGACCATATCCCTACTACGACATACGCCTGTCGCAGGACTGGGTCTGGTTGCAGGATGAAAGCGCCTGTGAGCTTGTCTGGACTGGCGCGGTCAACAGTCCGAGCCAGGTGATCGCGGCAATCGAATACGCTGATGGCAGTTACGTCCTCTGGGAGGAAGTTACTCTTACTTCCACCGATCAGCAATTCGTCATGCCGTTCTGGCCTCAAGCGACGGATCCCGCGGGAAAGCTCGTTTTCTTCCTGGGAGACGTCGACCAGTCGGTCTGGATCAAGGACGTGTCGGTACGGTGGAGTTCCGGACAGGCCCGTGCTTTGCCTAAGACTTCCCTGGCTGTCAGTCCGAATCCGGCAAAGGCCGGAGGTCCGCTCGCCGTGCGGTTCAATCTGAACCGGGCTACGAGCGTCAACCTCGAAATCTACAACGTCGCCGGGCAGCTGGCGCGTTCGATCGATGTCGGATTATTGCCAGCCGGTGGCCATGTCTACGACTGGGACGGTCGTTCCGGCGACGGTGAACGGGTGCCGAGCGGTATCTATTTCATCCGTCTGCGGGGAGATGTCGAGTCGTCGCTCAGAAGAGTCGTCATTGTTCGTTGAGTGCTTTCCCGTGAAAAACACGCTTCGTCCTCTGGTGTTTTTCAAAAGTGGCTCTGGTTGGTTTTTTGCCGGCCGGAGTCTTTTGTTACCCTCTAACCTTCAACACAATAAGCGCGGCCAAGGCTGTCACCAGAGCGGGAAAATAATAGACGAATGTTTTTGGCCAGTCCGTGTCAAAATTCCACTCGCTGGCTAGCTGGACACTGCGACGCTCGGTTATTATTTCGACGCTTTGTGGTTCAGGACTCTCAACGGGAATTCTTTCCTTGGGACTGGCGGCCGGAGGAAGTATAATCGCGATTTCATTCCCTTTTACTTCAGGTTGTGTTGCGGTTTCCGGAATAAGCGGTGTCGGCGCGGGTTTTTTGGGTGGGTTTGGTGCTGATGGTGGTTCTTGGGCCTGAGGTTCAGGGTTGACTGGTTTCGGATTTTGAATAAGGGCAGGCGGCTGGGGCGGGTCAATGCTTGGCTGATCCTCAACGCTTGGTTTGGGCTGTGGCGGCTGCTCAGACACAGGGTCAGCCGGAAGGGGCGCGCTTTCACCAATGGGTTCTTCTACATCCTGTTCCGGAGGGACGGGGGGCGCGGTGACAGTCAGCGTGTGCCGTGGACTGCGGACAAAAAATTCCTTTTCTCCAACGAAACTGACTGTACCCGCTTCACTGAAACTTAATTCCAGAAGGCCTTCGCTTGACGAAACGCTTTCAATGCCATCAACAAAAACAGTGACGCCTGGTTCCGGATCGAAGTTATGGTTGGCATAATTTCGGGACAGCGTCTCAACAGTCACGATTTCACCGATTATGGCTTCATCGGGCAGTTCCAGCTCCAAAGGGCGGCTTTCCCAGTCCGTCAGCGCGAACAGTATATTGTCGCCCGCGCTCAAGTCGTAATTATCGATGCCGACTGGCGCCAGGTCGTAGTTCACCCAATAGAACCAGTAGTGGAACGCGTCTTCCTGATGTCCGGCTACGTCGTAGAGATATAGCCCTATATGCTGGTCGTCCACCGTGTAGGTTAAATCACCGGATTCAGCCGCCGCGTCGAGCGCGCACACGGCTTCATAATTTTTGAAATAATGCTTCTTGCCTTCTCTATCAATGACTACGCAGTCGGAAACCATGACGTTTCCCGAAAAGATCGTCAACTCGGGAGTTTCTATCCGCACAAAAACCGTAATGCCGCTTTGGGCGAATACGGGGGGCAAACTCAGCGCGGTTATAACGATGGCGATGGATAGGGCTTTCATGGAAAAGTGACGGAAGGGAAGCGGCGGTCGAGCCACTACCCTTCCGTGTGATTATTGAAGATAGAGCACCTTTCGCCCGTGTAAGCCAGCCTTCGTAGAGAGCCGGATGAGGTAGCATCCTCGCGACAGCCGCGCTCCAGTATGATCGCGCCCGTCCCAGGTGACAGTCTGTCGTCCTTCGCCCGAGCCTTCTGTTCGCCAGACCTGCCTTCCGCTTACGTTGTACGCGCCAAGCTGGAAACTGCCGAACGACGGAAGATCGAAACTGATGGTGGTGGCGGATCGGAACGGAGAAGGCTGGCAACGCAGGGTGAAATCTCTGGCCGAGGATTCCGGAACTCCAGAACTTTCATCAAGTTGGGGCACGGGATACCCGACTCCCGACAGTGCCAGGACGGCGTAGGCAGTAGTCAGCCAGTGCGCTTCCTGGGTGGGCCAGTCATCTGTTGGACTTCTCTTGAAGTAGCCAGGCGGGTCTTGGCAGTCCAGCAGGAAGTTGCGTGCCTCGTCGTTTTCCGGCAAGGCGAGCAGCATCCAGGCGGTGGAGTCGGCCGTAGAAAGGGTCAGACTGCCGCCATAACCCATGCCTCCATCTGGGTTTTGATGATTGAGCAGGTAGGCTTCGCCCGGCAGGCCGCAGAGTACCGCTTCCGCCGTGATGTCAGACACTGATGAAGCTGATCCGTCGTAGGCTAGGGGCCAGCCGCCGTCAGTGTTTTGGAATGCCGCCAGTACTGCCAGGAGATCGGCTTTCAGCTGGGGCAGCATGATGCCGAGATCTCGCTCCAGTGCCAGCAAGGCCAGCACGCCGAAGGTCTTGGTCGCGACCCGCGGGTAGCGCGAATGTTCTGGATCAAGCTCCGCTTGCAGCTCTGTTTGCAGTAAGTCGATCAGCGCTTGGTTGACGGGGAGGCCTCTGGCCAGTCGGGTCAGGATTGTCCGCGCGCAGGATTTGACCAGCCGGTAATCCGGGAAGTTCGGATCGAGACAGTCTGTCGTGTCGCAGATGTTGAGCTCGGGCGGCGGTAAATCCCGGACCGCGTGCGCGGCGACGAAGGCCTGTACCGCCCAGTCGGTGGTGATCGGCCCGCCGATTTGTTCATTATCGATCTGGCTCAGAAGCCACTGATAGGCATTCTCAATGGCGGAGTTCGTTGACATAACGGTGGCGCTGGCCGGCTGCCCAAAGAACCGCGTTTGCCATCCAAGCAGGCCGAAGCCAATCGTCCCGATCCCCATTCTCAGCAGCGTGCGTCTTTTCATTCCATCACCTCCGGTTTTCAGGACAACAAAAAACTTCCACCACCAAGCAGAAGTCCTAATGTGAAATACATTCACCGGTTCTTCTGCTCGGAAGAACAATGCGTCGCGGCCAAAAGGCAAGTTCCTGGCTTCCCCCGCCTTGGCGGGGATTACAGTTGCGGCACAGCCCCGGACTAGTCGCGCCTCTGGCGGACGCACCGGGTTCCTTGATGCTTTTGGTGATATCTTCGTGGTAAGAACGTGGAAACAGCATACAGGACGGATGACTGAGAGTCAAATTGTGCCGTTGAGGAACTTGCGTAAATAAAAAACGGACCATGTTCACGGGAACATGGTCCTTAGGATCGAAAGAGCGTCTGCACTCTCAGCTTCTGCCGAAGAGCCTGGACAGCAACGAGCTGAGACGGTCAAGGCCGTTCTCGCTCTGCTTCGGCTGGCAGAGAAGGGCGACCCCTCCTTCAACGGTGCTGACGATGCTGACCTCATACTCCTTCCCGCCGAGCTCGGGAAGAACGGTATTGGCGATACCGTTGGTCGACACGGTGACGTCGTTGCCGGCGCCAAGCGTGGCCAAGATCGGCTTGAGGACTTCGGGCAGTTGCTGGGCCAGGTCATTCAGCCTCTGCTTCTCGTCCTGAACCGCCCGCACGAGGTTGTGGATCGTTTCGTCCGTGACGAAGGGCGACTGACCTTGCCGTTGGAGCAGTTTCTGAACCACTCCTGTGGCTTCTTCGTTCGTAAGACCGTCGCCATCGTCCAGTTGGGCTCGCCAGATCCTGAGCTGGAGCTCAGAACTTGGGAACCACTTGACCGTTGAGAGGCCAGACCTGGAGTAGCGTTCTTCCAGATCCTGAATCTCAGACAGAAGAGTTCCGTCGCGGTCAGCTGAGGGTCTCTGCTCCAGGCCTTCGAGCAGTCGCTTGATATCCCGTTGGATCAGGAAGCGTTCGAAGCTCACCAGCTGGTGCTCAACCGGACTGGTCAGTCTCAGGTGAAGACAGCGAAGTAGGTAGACCATGGCGTTGTTCTCGTCCGACTCGCCAGTGGCGCTGGCCATCAGCGCCGCGTACTTGATGAGCAGTTCTGCGACGCTATCCCGGTCCGTAGGCCATTCTTCCTTGTCGATCCTTTGCTGGATCACGCCGGAGCAACGAAGAACTTCATTGAGGGCGACCATGAACTCGCCGACGGTGAGGGCGATGTGAAAATCGTCGCGATACAGCTCCCTGACCTCGGGATCGGCGTGACCGGTTATCTGGCAAACCCTGTTTGCCAGACCAGCTAGGTGAAGTGTACTGTCAGCTACCTTCTGTGACATCCAAGCAGCCCTTCTATTATCCTTGCCCCAAATGTCTGCCTAATCGCTTTGATCAAGCCCAAATATATTAGGAGATAAAGCAATAATTGTCAAGATTATCTAAAACGCGCACTCGCTTTTTGCGTGAAAAAATGATAGACTTCCGCTATGCTGTACACAGCTTCCATTCTGCTGAAAAAATTCGTCCGCGACATTCTGATTGTGGTGGTAGTGACTGCCTTGGCTGTCTCATTTGTCGTGTACTACACGAATATCCACCCCGAAAAATTGACTGATGAACGGAATCCAAGCACGCTGAAAATGGACTACGAAAATGTGAATTTCACCAGCGCGACTGACGCTTTAGCGCTTAAAGGCTGGTTTGTGCCGGTGGCCGCGGCAGGCAGCTCCGAGCCTCGTCCTACCATCATTGTTACCCACGGTTTAGGCTTGTCCAAAGCGCATGCCTTAGACTGGAGTTATTATCTCCACGACGAATACAACTTGTTCCTATTTGACTTTCGTGGTCACGGTGCCAGCGAGGGGACGGTGACCACATTTGGTTCACGAGAGACCAGGGATGTCTTAGGAGCAATTGAATACGTGAAATCACGCGATGACGCGGACCCGACCCGGATCGGCATCGTCGGTTATTCGATGGGGGCGACCACGGCGATCATGACCGCCCAAGTGACGGCTGACATCCAGGCGATTGTGGCGGATAGCCCGTATGCCAGCTTACAGCAAGAGCTTGAGCGCCTTTATGAGAAGTACGGGATCATCAAGAAGCCCATGGCTTGGCTGACCGGACTCTGGAGCCGGGCATTGCTGCAGGTTAACCCGGTTGATGTGGCGCCGGCAGAAAGCGTCAAATTCACCACTGCCCCGATGCTGTTGATGGCTCCCGAGGACAATGATCAGCGATCGGCGGATAGCGCCAGGGAAATTTATTACAACGCGCTGGTGGATGACATAGAGCTATGGACTGTGGAAGGGGATCACTTGGCCCTTTTTGCTTCGCATCGGGAGGAGTATATGCGGCGGGTGACGGATTTTCTTGATACCCATCTGGAATAATTCAAGCGCGGGATTTTTACCGTTACTGTGACGAAGGCGGTTTTTCAGTCTGGTTAAAATATGGTATAATATCAATCGTGGCCATCAAAACTATTAGCGATATATCAGTTCGAAACAAGCTGGTGCTGTACCGGGCAGCCTACGACGTTCCTTTGAGAAAACACGGCTCGTCATACCTCGTGCATGATGATTCCCGTATCGTCGCTACTTTGCCAACCATACGGAAACTTTTGCGGGAGAACTGTCGTATCGTCATTCTTACCTGGGCTGGACGGCCCAAGGGGAAAAAGGTCGCCAGTTTGCGAACCGACCCCATTGCCCGCCGCCTGTCCAAGCTTTTACGGCATCCCGTCCGGAAGCTTGATGATTGTGTCGGTGGACAAGTCGAAAAAGAGGTGAAGCGTCTTAAGCCTCGGGAGATCGTGGTATTAGAAAATGTTCGTTTCCACTTTGAGGAAGACCAGAAAGACCCCCGGTTTATCCGTCAGCTGAGCCGCTTGGGAGAGGTTTGGGTGTTTGACGCCTTCGCGCAGGCGCATCGTGATGTCGCGTCGATTGTCGGACCTCCTCGATTCTTGCCCAGCGTGGCCGGATTATTGCTGGAGAAAGAGCTGAGCACTCTTGGCCGCCTTCTCAAAAACCCCCGCCGTCCCTTTGTTGCCATCTTAGGCGGCGCTAAAATTGCCACCCGCGCTAAGCTTATCGCCAATTTGAAACTGAAAGCCGATAGAATTTTACTTGGTGGCGCGCTGGCGAACACGGTACTGTTATCCAAAGGGCAGCCGGTAGGAGATTCATTAGTCGAGCCCGCCATGGTTCTGACCATACGGAAGCTAAAACTAAAAGAGCCGAGGGTGCTCTGGCCTAGGGACGTGGTGGTGGGGCAATCACTCAAGTCGCGATCCGGAACGATTCGTATTACTCAGGCTGTTAAAGATGATGATATTATTCTGGACGTGGGTCCAGGGACGATAAAGGATTTTACAGCGGTTGTTCGCGCCGCCAAGACAATAGTCTGGAACGGTCCGATGGGGTATTTTGAAAATCCAGCATTCCGCCATGGGACGATGGCGCTGGCTAAAGCAGTGGGACATAGCCGGGCTGAAGTAATCATCGGCGGCGGTGACACCGAAGACGCTTTAAGCGAAACCAACATGCTTAAAAAAGTGGATTTCGTTTCGACGGGAGGCGGGGCAATGCTTCACTATTTAGCCGGAGAGAAGCTTCCAGGGATCCTCGCCCTAGATTCTAAAAAGAAATAAACGCATAGGAGGCGCTATGTCAACAAAGATAGATCACATGTACGCGCGGGAAATTCTTGATTCTCGCGGCAATCCGACAGTGGAAATCCGGGTCACCCTAGAGAATGGCGAAAAGGGCAGAGCCTCGGTTCCTTCCGGCGCTTCGACCGGTAGCAAGGAGGCGGTAGAACTGCGCGATGGAGACAAAAAACGATATAACGGCCTTGGCGTTTTGCGGTCTTGCGAGCTGATCAACACGAAGCTGACCAAGGAACTCAAGGGCATGGACGCGCTGAAGCAGTCGGCAATCGATAAGAGGCTGGGTGAGATTGATGGTACTGAAAATAAAAGTGCTCTGGGCGCTAATACTACTTTGGCGGTTTCACTGGGAGCGCTGCGGGCGGCGACCAAGTCGCAAAGATTGCCCTTGTATGAATACGTGCGCCAGTTGTCGTCAACTCCCACTTCCAAAGAGTACCCGATGCCGACTCCAATCATGAACATTTTCAACGGCGGCAAACACGCCGATACCAATCTTGATTTCCAGGAATTCTGGATCGTGCCCTTTTCCGCTCAGACCGTCAAGGAGAAGGTGAGAATGGGGGTGGAGGTATTTCATAAGCTCAAAGAAGTATTGTACAGCGAAGGTTTGGATACCGATATCGGCAACGAAGGGGGGTATGCACCTGACATAAATTCTAGCATCGACGCGATGGAATGGATCGTCAAAGCCATCGAACAGTGCAAATACAAGCCGGGCAAGGATATCTTTATGGGGATTGACGCTGGAGCCAGCACTTTCTATGACGCGAAACGCGACACCTATTTCATAGAAGTTGAAGATTCGGCTTTTGACACGGACAAGTTGATTGAGCTTTACGAACGCTGGTCTGAACAATTTCCCCTGAGGCTGCTCGAGGACGGCTTGCGCGAAGACGACTGGGAAGGATGGCAGAAACTGACCAAGCGTTTAAGCAAGAAAATGACGATTATTGGTGATGACATCTTTTGCACGAACCTGAAGCAGATGAAAGAAGCGGTGAAGCGGAAAGTCGGAACTGGCGCGCTGATCAAACCGAACCAGATCGGCACCATCAGTGAAACCATCGCCGCCATTGAATTCGCCAAGAAAAATGGCTATGAAACGATTGTTTCGCACCGATCCGGAGAAACGACCGATACGACGATAGTTGACCTGGCTGTGGGTATGAAAGCCGACTATCTCAAAGCGGGCTCTGTCTCTCGGGGCGAAAGAGTAGTGAAGTACAATCGCTTGATGGAAATAGAAGATATGGTGGGAAATCGAAAATAACACTTCATGACTGGTAAAACAAAAACCAAACCGGTCATACTCATCGTGATCGATGGCTGGGGGGTGGCGCCGCCTAGTAAGGGGAACGCGATCACGCAGGCGCGCACGCCGCATTTTGAACGCTTCGAGGAAGAATACCCGCACACCTTGTTGAGCGCTTCAAGCCGGGCGGTGGGTTTGCCAGCCGGACAGGACGGCAACTCTGAAGCCGGACACATGAATATTGGTGCCGGGCGCGTCGTTGAGCAAGACTCCGTGATCATTTCCAAATCAATAAGCGACGGGACCTTCTTCAAGAATCCCGCGTTTGTCGAAGCAATCGCGCACGTGGAAAGAAATGATTCCACCCTCCATATTATGGGTCTTCTGTCAGGGGATCAAAGCGGGCACAGCCATCCTGATCACCTTCACGCGCTGATTGAGTTGGCGCATCAATCAGGAATGAAAAAAGTGAATCTGCACTTGATTACGGACGGACGCGATTCGCCGCAATACGCGTCAATAGGCTATATGCGGGACCTGAAGAAAATGCTGAAAAAATTTCCCGAGGTAATGATCGCCAGCATACAGGGACGGTTCTACGCTATGGATAGAAAGAAAACCTGGACACGAAGCAAAAAAGCGTATGACGCCATCGTCATGGGCGAGGGAATAGAAGGCGACGATCCGGAAACCGCTATCATGAACGCCTATAACCGGGGCGAAAGCGACGAATTTATCCGGCCAACGGTATTCACGAAGAAAAACAAGCCCATTGGCGCGATCAAAGACAACGATTCGATTATTTTCTTCAATTTACGGTCAGACCGGGCGCGTCAGCTGACTAAAGCCTTTGTTCAGCCCGACTTCAAGGAATTTTCTCGCGGCGCCTGGCCGAAAAATCTTCGCTTTATCGCTATGTCCGACTTTGGCCCTGATTTGCCCGGTATATTGACCGCATTTCCCAGCGTCGATCTGAAAGGCACACTGCCAATGGCTCTGGTCGACTTTCGCCAGCTGTATATCGCCGAATCGGAAAAGTACGCCCACGTGACCTATTTCATAAACGGGGGATACGCCGATCCCGTGGCCGGTGAAGACCGGGTCCTGATTCCTTCGCCGGATATGAAATCCTATCACACTAAGCCGGAGATGAGCGCGTATCAGATCACCCAAGTATTGATCAATAACATTCGCTCCGGCATCTATGATTTTTACTGTGTTAATTACGCCAACCCGGACATGGTGGGGCACACGGGTGATTTGAAAGCGTCAATCAGAGCGGTCGAAGTGGTTGATGATTGTATCGGCAAGGTCGTGTCGGCGGTGTTAGCGAAAAAAGGAGCGGTGTTCATCACCGGCGATCACGGAAACGTGGAAGAAATGATTAACCTGGAAACCGGCATCGTTAATACCAAGCACACCTCCAACCCGGTTCCCTTTTTCATCATTTCTCATCAATACAAAGAATTGCGTTTGCGCAAACACGGCGTCAGCGGAGATATTGCCCCGACAATACTCAATCTTTTTGGGATTAAGCCCCCAAAAGAAATGACCGGTAAAACCTTAGCTCATTTTCCTGGAAATTTTCTAAAAAAATAAATATATGTTAAGACGAAAGTTTGACGTTGTGACCATCGGCGGCGCCACCCGCGACATCATGTTCTACACCAGTGATGGCGTGCTTGTGCCAAATACACAGAACAAATTAAAAGAAAAACTGCTGGGATTTGAATACGGAGCCAAAATTATCCCAGAGTCTCTTCATCAGGTACTAGGAGGCGGCGCGACCAATGCCGCCGTGAGTTTTGCCAGACTAGGTTTGCGAGTTGGCGCTTTTGTCCGCTTGGGGCGAGACCGGGACGGAGACGCGATTGAAGCGGAACTGAGAAAAGCCGGCGTCAAAACCAGATTCATAGAACGCGATAGTTCTGTGCGCACTGGGTTTTCTTTTTTCGCCATTCATTCTCCCACTAAAGAGCACGTTGCTTTTCTCCACCGAGGAGCCAATGATAATATGCGCATGTCTCGGGAGGAGTTGAGACAGGCCAGAACCCAGT
>JAUYLJ010000011.1 GCA_030699685.1 bacterium
CAGCTCAACCTTGGCCTTGATAATCGGATCGAAATATTTTTCCAATCGACTGATCTTCTCCTCAGCATAACGCTTCAAAGATGGAGTAAGGTCGAAATTCTTCCCTGTGATGATAAATTTCATTTTTGCGAATGGCTAATATTTTTACACTTTGAGTATACTACGTATCCGCCTCGAATCACAGCGCATTTAAATTTTTTTTACCAAATAATTCAGAACGATGGTTCTGGGAACCATGACTATGTTATTACACCTAATTATCCCTCTACTTTCTCAAACTTCCCATCCTTGGACATCGAACCCCAGTTTCATCGTGATGAGAATATTTCAGATTCATTTTACCGCCTTCTTGGGAACTGGATGAGTAATGTTTGGCGGACGAGAATAGACTGGACGTAACGCCGTATAACTTTGTTTTGAATTTTCGGTCGCGTCTCGAAAAATTTTCTTAAGACTTTTCTTCTGTCCCACCGTCACACCGTATAACGGGATTTGCAATGCCCGACTAAGCATATTCCCGATAGTCACCCCGATACGCACCGCTGTAAAGGGCCCGGGACCGACAACTACTATCAAGCTTGAAAGAATTGAGACTCTGGTGTTCTTTGAAAGTAAAAATTTTTTTAGCTCCCGCAATACCACGTCTCTTTTTCCGGGTGGAGTGATGAAAGAGTATTCAAAGATATGCCCCTTCTTTGCTAAAACAAATTGGGCTTGCTCCGGCTGAGAGGTATCTATGAGCAGTATTTTGTCAGCGTTTCTTTTCATTCTCCGTTTTTTTCTGTTTTTTGGGCTTTGTCAGTTTGTCGATCACAACTACTTTTTTGTCGTTTTCCATGATGTCAAAAATAAACCGGTCAGTCAGTTGATTGCGGAACTCAAACTCTCTCACGCTCATAACAGTATAATTGATGTCGTATTCGAAAAACTCCTGGAATTTTTTGAGAAGACGATGAAGCTTGCTTCGGTTCACATTTCCAATGATGAGCATATCAGTCGGTAGATCCTTCACGCCTAAAAACTGTCCGGTCAATACGAGATACTTGATCTGCCCGATACTGGCGATGGTTTTGGCCAAGTCCCGCTCATAGAGAAGCTGCGCTTTCAGCATCAATGTCCTCAGTTCGCTAAAAAGCGGGAAGTCAAGGCGCAGGCGGTAATATTTTTTTCTTTCGCGCTGAAGTTGCGCGACGATACCCGCTTCTTCCAGATTTTTTAATTCTTGCCGAACGCTGTTGATACGCTGGTCAATCCTGCGAGTGAGCTCTCTCACGAAATATTCCCTCTCCGGATTGGCAAAAAACAAGCGTAGAAGCTTCACTCGAGTGGTTGAACCAAATAATTGTTCAAGCATTGATTATGAAAGTGAAAAATCAGCCAGCATGTCCAGTATACGCAGGTGAATTGAGGGTGTAAAGGTGAGCATTGTTTCGGGCTTGATTTCATGGGCAAAATAGTGTATATATGTAAGGTGTTAACAGACCTTGAGAAATCGTATATTCTCCAATGCCAGCCACGAAAATAGAGCTATCACCTCTTCTGCTCCACAACCCCCAAACGGGGAGAGAAGACCTCTCCGTTATGATCGCCAAACCCACTGCCGCTGAGGAAGCCGCGCTGGGAAGGCTCTTTATGCTTTTCCGGGTTTCGCCCGGGGCCGAGCCCACCCAACGGCTGGTCGCGGCGGCGATTGAAGAAACAAAAACCTTCTACTACAGCCAGCTTGAATCCAACGCCGAGTTGGCATTTGAGACGACGTTGAAACATCTGAATGAATTTTTGAGCCGCCAATTCGAAAACCAATCAGCTGAATGGCTTAATGATTTCCATGCCATTATCGGCGTGATACGGAACTCGGACTTGTTTTTCAGTCAGGTCGGCGATCTTCAGGCTTTTTACATCAATAGGAGGCGGGTGGTTGGTATTTTGGAAAAAACCCAAGCCGAGGGCGCGGAGATCAACCCACTAAAAATATTTTCACAAACGATCAGCGGACAACTCAGCGCCGATGACGCGCTGGTCTTCGGTACCTCCAGCCTGCTCGACTATCTTTCACTCGACCGGATCAAATCCGTGGTGCTGGAAGCGGGAGTATACCAGGCCGTTCAAAGTCTTGAACGCCTGCTCTTGCCAAACAGCGCGCAGTCCAGTTTTGCCGCCATTATCATCAAGCTTTCAGCCGTTACCATGCCAGAGTCCGATAACCAGGCGGCATATCCGTATCGGCCGACTCCCGCCAATACCCAAGATTCGATGAATCAGCTGGTGGGACGTGAACAGTCCACGAACCAGCTCCTCTCACCTTCCACCTGGTCCTACTTCAAGCAACTGGCGGGAAATTTCGGCGCGCGGGGAAAAAAGCTGATAGAGAAGACCGGGGTCAGGCCGAAAACGCAGCACCAGCGCCCGAACCAAAACATGTATTATACTCCCGTTCGGGAAACCCAGAGGCCTGCCCGTCAATCACGATACCCCTCACGCTGGACATACATCCTGAGCCGTCTATTTCGCGGGATTGAGTGGTTTTTTCGACTCGTAAAAAACGCATTTACGGCCATCATTGATTCGATCAGCGGTCGCAAACGAATTAAGCAAAAGCTCCAGCACTTACCCACCAACGCCACCCAGACAGTGTCAAAGAGGGTGCTTTCTTTTCAGAAACTTACCCGTCAGCGAAAGATCATACTAATCGTGGCCGTGCTGGTTATTTTCATTTTCGCCCAAAGCATCATCCTAAACAGCCGCAGAAAGGAAGCGGCTGACCGCGCCTCCTCATACGAGAGCGCCATTACTCAGGCCCAAGCGAAAAGCGAGGAAGCGGAAGCAGCGTTACTGTATGGCGATGAAGATGGCGCTCGTAATTTGCTGAGTGAGGCGACCGCGCTACTCACTACCATCCCGGAAAAAGAACAAGAGAAGAAATATTCTGCGTCTATCGCCGGCATTGAAAACAGCATCAACGCGCTTTTCACCCGGACAAAACACATTAACGAAATCCAGGATCCCACAGTACTTGTAAATTTCTCTGACGCGCTTGAGGGATTTACACCGGCCGGTTTCGTGGGTCTTCTCAATAATGAGCTGATCGCGTATTCGGCAGACAAGGTGTCAGTAGCCGAACTTGGTTTGGAAGAAAATAATACCGCTGAAATTATCAGGGAGGAATCAGAGGGTACGCCTTCTCTGGCCGCGCCTCTTTCTGCCAATGACGCGCTAATCGGATTGAGTGACCGTACGCTGGTAGAATACGACGCGGTTTCAAACACCTTCACGCCCCTAACCATCACCTATCAAAACCAAGACACGGAATTCGCGGCGATCGCAACATACCTCAATAGAGCCTATTTCCTCGACACGAAGAATAATCAAATATTCCGCCACCAAAGGGCGGCTAACGCCTATGCTTCCGGCGTCGGTTGGGTAAACGATGAAAACCCCGAACTCACCGATGCCGTGTCCATGGCCATAGACGGCTCAGTTTACGTCCTTCACCGTAATGGAAACCTCAGTAAATTTTCGAGTGGTGCCCTTGATCAGGAATTTTCCTTGAGTACCATAGACCCGGCGCTCGACTCGGGCACGAAAGTCTTTACCACAACCGATACCGAGTACATCTACATCCTGGACACGGACGGCCGCCGGCTGCTCGTCTTCTCAAAACAAGGCCGATTGCTTAATCAGTACACTTCGGGCGCCTTTGACAACCTGAAAGACTTTGCCATTGACGAGGCAAATAAGAAGGCCTACATCCTCAACAGCTCGACCGTCTATCAGGTCGATCTCCTGGAAAGTTGATAGAGGCTCCTGCATGCGTTGGAAACTCCCGCCCAAAATCAAAATCTATGAAGCCCTTGGCTGCCTCGCCGATGGGCGGTTGATTATGGTAAAAGGCGAACAAAGAGTGTACTCGTCAAGCAGAAATAAATATTACACGGTGGTTTTTAACAAAGAAAAAAACGCCATCGCGTCAAACGACAACACTTCCTTCTGGCAAGGATATCTTGGCTATCCGGCTATCGCCTATCTCATGTCTATTGGCGAATTACCATATGACGTCACGTTATCAAATACCCTCAGGAAAATACCATGGAAGGACATGAACACGCGAAATTCCAATGATTTTTCGAAAACTCAACAGGAAGTCGACATGCTAGTTGCTCAACGGGGAGTAGATCCTAAAGAACTTCACCGCTTCGTTGATACGGTGTTCGAGGCCCTCGAAGAAAAACGGCTAACTCGGCTCGGGAAAAAGCAAAGTCCACCCCAGGGGTATTAGTGCTTGTACTCCAAGAGGCTGCCCATTATCGCTGCAAACATCAACCTCCGCTTGACAACACTGGGCTTTTTTGAAAACATTAATGCGGTGGTCATCCGGAGAAAGGAGTTAGGCCATGGAGTGTCCACAGTGCGGAATGGAAGAATGTATCTGTGAGGGACCGGTCTTCGTCGAAGAGCCGAATCGACTGTACCCGGCCCATTTCCGTCCTCCAGGAAACGGCGGTCCCGACCCTGTCGATGAAACTCCGGCGGCGAAAAAGGACAATGATGAGGAGTCCGATAAGCCTGCATGATGGGATCGACCGGCGTGCCGAAGGCTGCCACTTTGACCGTCTAGCTGTTCACAGCAAGACGGTTTTTCTTCTTGTGGGGTCGAGGATATCAAAAACGGACATTGGCTGTCCGTTTTGATGTCAGATATAGACGATTTTTACTTCAGGGTAACAGTCGCGCCGCCTTCTTCAAGTTTCTTCTTCATCTCCTCAGCTTCGGCCTTCGGTACACTCTCCTTGACCGCAATTGGAGCGGACTCCACCAGCTTTTTCGCGTCTTGGAGACCGACGCCCGTGATTTCTTTCACCGCCTTGATCGCGCCGATCTTATTTGATCCGGCATTTGTCAGCTCGACGGTAAATTCCGATTTCTCTTCTTCGGCCGCACCTTCGGCAGCGGGAGCAGCCCCGGCCATCATCATGGGAGCTGCGGCTGAAACTCCGAATTTGTCTTCGAGTACTTTGACAAGTTCGGAAAGCTCAAGCACGCTGAGTTTCTCAATCTCTCCCACGAGACCTTTGAATTTCTCAGGCACTTCAACTTCTTTTTTTTCTTCCGTTACAGCCTCAACCGGTTTTTCTTCGGCGGCCGCTTCGTTTTTCTGTGCTTCGTCTGCCATTGTTATTACGTTACTAATTACAAATTTCTAATCAACTAATCGGCGAATAAACTGTTAACCACCCTGTCCTTTCTCACCCACTGCTTTCAGAACTGTTATCAAGCCTCGCAAATTGCCTGAGAGCACGTTGACAAAGCCGGTCAGAGGGGCCTTTATCGTGTACACGGTTGTGGCAATCAATTGCTCTTTACTGGGTAAGTCGGCCAGCGCCTTAACTCGTTCGACTTCAAGATACTGACCCTCCAGCCAACCGCCGATCAAAGCAACGCCCTCTTTACCTTTGGAAAATTCCTGCACCGATTTCGCAGCGCCAACTTCATCATGGCTTGATACCACTCCAACGATCCCCCGCACCGGATCCAGATCGAGTCCGGAAAATTTGACGTTTTCAAGCGCCCGGCGCAACAGTGTTTTCTTGGCCACCAGCATGGAAGAACCCTTTTCGAAGAGATTATTGCGCAGTGTATCAGAGTCAGCCACGCTCACACCCTCAAACGTCGCTACTACCGTTAGCTTGTTGTTTTTCAATCCACCTTCAAGATTGGCGACAGTGTCTTTTTTCTGATCTTTTGATTTGGCCATTTTTCGCTAATGTTACAAAAAAATCTGTCGCGCAGACAGACTGAGGCGGCTTCGATAAGCCCGTTCAAATAACCTCGGAAGGCAGTTAAGTAATTAACCAGTTTCCCAGTTAACCAATCAACTATTATCCCCTTTGGGACCCTCTGTCTGCGGCTGTAGGCAGTATAGCAAGAGGAAAATGCCTGTCAAATACTTACTTTTTCAAAGATGGATGGATAAAGGATCCTTGGAAAGGCTTTCTGGCCAAAAATCGTTCAAATTCAATCATCTTCCTCCCATTGATAATTGCCACTCGCAAATTCAGCCGTGACGCCATGCGAGACGCGACCGGGTCAAAAGGAGTATTCAACCTCGGTGTCCATTTCTGCGGTATCATCGTCAAGTACTCCCGCCAGGTCACCTCATCGACTGGCACGGCTTTGGGATCGAGCTTCGGATCAGCGGTATATACTTTATCAATATTAGTCAGGTTGATGACTTCTGTCGCCCCATAGGTCCGCGCCAATACCACCGCGTCAAAGTCCGTTGACCGCCCCGGCTCCCAACCGGCACCCACCAGGATCTTTTTTGAAGTTTTGACGAACACGTGCGGGTCGCCAAGAATGCGCGGGTGGGCTTTGTTTCCGAAAAGTATTCGGACTAGTTCAGCATTTACCTTGGTCGTAGCAATTCCCAGCCAGTCCAGATCCATCGGACGAGGTCGAGCCAGAGTACTGGCGACAGCGTTATAGGTTCGGTTTAACCCGCCGCCGCCGGTCACGATAATCACGCGGCGGCCAGGCGCGCTTATAAAGCGCTCGATCGACTGCCGGAATCTGGCGAGAAAGCGCCGGTCAATCTTATCCGGCACGATGAGCGATCCTCCCAGTGAAACGATAACTGTTCTTGTTTTTGGCATTAGTCTAGGTATTGAGCCTTATTACGCTTATGCTCCTCGAATGTTTTACCGAAGATGGTCTCGCCGCTTGGAGCGCTCAAGTAATAGAAAAATTCATTCGGTTCAGGGTTTACCACCGCTAATATACTCGATAATGATGGATTGCTGATAGGCCCGGGAGGCAGACCCTGGTGCAGATACGTATTGTACGGGGATTCGGTCTTGGTATCATCGATAGTCGGCTGCAACGAGTCCTTGCCTGTAACATAATTGACTGTCGCATCCGACTGCAGGGGGATGCCGGCTTCCATCCGCCGGAGAAAGAGATCGGCCACCATGCGACGGTCGCGATCAGTCTGTACTTCTCTTTCCACGATCGACGCGAGAGTGATGGTCTCGTACACGCTGAGCCCGCTGTCCGCTATTTGAGCTCGCGCCTCTTCAGTCAGCTTCTGATCAAAATTACTCAGCATTTTTTGGATGATCTGGGCGGGAGTAGCGTCTTTGAACACTCGATACGTGTCAGGAAAAAGATATCCCTCAAGACCCTGGTCAGCCGGCTTATCGATCAAGAATTCATACGTATCGCCTGGAATAATTTCCCGGGAATCCGTTACTTCAGTCTGCTCGATAAAAGCGCTTCGCAATTCATCCGCTTCGGCATCCAGACTCTCTGTAAACGTCTCTCCGTACAGCTCGGCAATTTGAGCGACAGTCCAGCCCTCCAGCACCCGGAAGGTGACCTCATTGGCGCCGACATCAACGACTCCTTCGGTGATGATATCAAGCGTCGTCCCCATGGACTGGCCCGTGTTGAGAAGATAATTACCAGCGAGAATTTTAGAGGCCAACCCCTCGATCCAGACATAATATTCAAACGCCGTGGCGCTCTTGATTATTCCCTCACCCTCCAGTCTAGCGGCTATCTCTTTCACTCCCATTCCCTCGCTAATTTCGATGTCCACCTCTCTGGCGTTGCCGGCGGAATCAGGAGCCTGAAGTAAGGTAGTAAAATACCAAAAGACAATGCCGCCCAGTGCGAGCAACCCGACAATTCCCGCGATGATAGCGTTGAGAATCTTCATATTCTACAAATACTTCGCTTGCCGTCTCTTTTCCAGAAGCTCGACTATTTTTTTCACGTCCTGCGCCTGGTTCCTGTCACAAACCAGCAGCGCGTCCTTGGTGTCTATCACCACGATATTTTTCACTCCGACAGTAGCAATTAACTTGCCGGCAAGGCTATAAACCAGATTGCCAGATGAACCGATGCTGATATGAGGACCTTTGACGACGTTATCGGATTCATCCTGCGATAAGACATCCTTGACCGTTCTCCAATTACCTATGTCCTGCCAGGTGAAACCTGCCGGCACCACCAGCATATTTTTCAATTTTTCCATGATGCCATAGTCAATTGAGATCTTTTCCATTCGGCTGAACTCCGCGCGGATCACAGCTTCTTCCCTGCGGCTTCCCATGGCTGACTGGATTTTCATAAGCGAACGATAGGTTTTGGGAAGATGTTTCTGGTACAGCGTCACGAGATGATCAACCTGCCAAAAAAACATGGCCGGGTTCCAAAGGTAGTCCCATTGTCGAAGAAATTTCTCTGCCGTCTTCAAATCCGGCTTCTCGACAAAACGCTCGGCACGAAATACCTCATCCTTTCCATATGCCTTTTCCTGCCTTCCCATCTTGATGTACCCGTAACCAGTCTCGGGATAGGTCGGATTGACTCCGATCAACACAGTTTGCTTGGGGTGTTCCTGGGTCACGCGAGCGGCTAGTTTGACGAACTTCACGTACCGGCTAGCCGGCGAAATATAGTGATCCGTATTGGCGGTAAATACCACCTCCTTAGGATGACGCTTATGAATACGGACAGCGGCCAGACCAATGGCGGCAGCGGTATCTCTCCGCATCGGCTCCAGCGAGAAGTCCTTCACCTTGAATTTCGCGACTTGCCTTTGAATCAATCGATACTGCTCAATGCTTGTGGCTATCGTGATATCCCCCGGGCGGAGAAACTTCAACAAGCGCTTAAGCGTCATTTCAAGCAGGGTTTCCCGGCCCACGAGTGGCTGGGTTTGTTTAGGGTGTTGTTTGCGGGAAACGGGCCAAAGTCTGGTACCGCTTCCTCCTGAGAGGACGATTGCTTTCATATTGTATGAGTGTACCAAAAAATCATCAGCTTGTCTTGTGTGGGACTAGTCGCAAAAAAACTCTTTCGATCCGCGAAGCCACCTGCCTGTCCGGTACGCAAAGAATGGAGTTTCGTAACTTGTGTATTCGCTTTTTTCAGGAAGCGTCCGATTCAAGAGGCACAAAGGCGAATCCTGGATGGCGTTCTTCGTCAATCGAGCCGTCTTTTGACTTTTTCACCAACACGATATCGTTT
The DNA here is from genome assembly GCA_030699685.1 of bacterium. Taxonomy (GTDB): domain Bacteria; phylum Patescibacteriota; class Patescibacteriia; order JAHIZJ01; family JAHIZJ01; genus JAUYLJ01. The sequence goes on from JAUYLJ010000011.1 coordinate 9,031, forward strand.
CCCACCGGGATGACCATCCGACCCCGCGGCGCGAGCTGTTCAAGGAGGGCTGGCGGAATAGTATCAGTCGACGCGGCCACGTGGATTCTGTCGTACGGCGACGCCTTTGGCCAGCCGCGGCTGCCATCGCCCAGAACAATGCTAAGATTTTTGTAACCATACGCCTCCGCGTTTTTTTGACCAAATTCTTTTAGCGACGCGAGAAGCTCAATGGCCGTCACTTTTCCTTTCTTTCCCGCCAGCTCCGCCAGTAAACAAGTGGTCCAGCCTGAACCAGCGCCCACGTCGAGAATATTCTGCCCGGGTTCCACCTGCAGCAACTCGAGCATAAACGCGACTGTATACGGCTGTGAATTGGTCTGCGCCTCCCCGATCGGAACCGGGGCGTCCATTTCCGACTCTGATTCAACCTCATCGGCAGTTTTATTAAAGCGTCTAAGGAAATCAGAACGGTTTACTTTTTCAAACGCCGCGATAAGCTCCGGGCTATGGAGAACCCTCTGATCGATAAGCTGCCGTATTCTCTGTTTCATATTGATTTTTAGCTCTATATATGATATACTGAGTATAGTAAAACAAAAACACAAATACAAATGCATTGGCAGCTCCGCAAGGGGCGTAGGCTCCGATTATCTTTCGGGATTTTTACGGCATTCCTGATAGGCATGCCGCTTTGGTCATGCCAGGAAGCGCGAGCGGATGTCGTCCATCCGGTGCACGATATCGTTGTACTGACAAACCAGGAGAGGTTGAAACATTCACTCACTCCTCTGTCAGTCAATTCCCAATTGACGCAGGCCGCACACAATAAGGCTGCCGACATGCTGGCCAATAATTACTTTGACCACATCAGCCCCGACGGCCGGCAAGCTTGGAACTTCATTGATTCCGCCGGCTATCCTTACGTCTACGCTGGAGAAAATCTGGCGATAAATTTTCATGACCCCTTCACCACCATCCAAGGTTGGATGGATAGTCCGGGGCATCGTGAAAATCTTCTATACCCTCATTTCCAAGAAATCGGCATTGCCACCCACAGCGGACAGCTCAATGGCCAGCCCGTCACTTTGACAGTCCAAATGTTTGGCAGTCGCGATGACTATCAGGCAACACGGCAGATCTTACGCGACGCTCAAGAAACGCCTCAGCAGACTGAAGCGCTGGTGGACGCGCGAGACAGGGATTGGAACGGATCCAGCGGGTATGTCGCCTCAGCCGTTTCTCTGACGCGCATCAGTGAAAATTACTACTCAGGAGAATCAGCTATTCAAGCTTGGCTGATGGTCTCATCCTACGGCTCTCTGCTTGTGCTGGTGCTGTTTTGGACGACCAGCGCTGGCCTGCGATTAAAAGTAAGGCATCGGCTGGTCAAAGCCGTGCTTTATTCAATTACTCCGATCACGAGAAGCAGGATGAGAAGAGCACTCAACCCAAACCGATAGTACGCAAATACCGTGAGAGGCTTCGTTCGCAAGAACGCGAGCAAATACGCCACCGCCAAGTATCCGCTGATGGCGCTGGCCAAAAAGCCGATCGCGTAGATGCCCCAGTTCTCGGCCACAGCGCCCGACTGAAGCATTTCAGCCGTTTTTTTTATTCCCGCGCCTAAAATTATGGGCATGGATAGGAGAAAAGCGAAACGAGCTGCCGCTTCCCGCTTCAATCCGGCGGTCAAACCTGCTATAATTGTTATCCCCGACCGGGAAACTCCGGGGATCAATGCGATGGCTTGAGCAAAACCAATCCAGATCGCGGAACCCGCGCCCGCTTCGCTAAGGTCACGACGATGACTGGCCCATTTTTCCACTATTAGAAACAGCACGCCGCCAATCGCGAGTGTCGCTACCACCACCCAGACAGAGCGGAAAGCGGACTCAATGACACCTTCAACGGCAAATCCGATTGCCGCCGCCGGGATTGTTCCGATCGCTATCCACCAGGCTATTCTCTGATCGGCATTACCGCGTATATTCCATCGGACAAAGCTCTGGAAAAACGCCCTGATATACCGTATAATTTCAGAACGGAAGTACACGATCAGTGAAAATAGGGTGCCAAAGTGCAAAACCACGTCAAATCCGAGATCCGATACGATGTCCAAGGGCAAGATTGAATGGAGTATGACCAAATGCCCGCTGCTCGATATCGGCAAAAACTCAGCCAAACCCTGAACGATTCCGTAGACTATTGAAGAAATAATTTCCACGAATGGATTTCCCAAATATACTTATAGCGTCCCTCACTGCGGGTATTCTCACTCAATTATTCAAATTCGTCAATGAAGCACGGCACGGGAAGATCAAGTGGAATATCCTCAACAGCTACGGCGGCATGCCGTCCGCCCACACCGCCTTTGTCGCCGGCCTATCCACGGCGGTGGGCATCAGCGAGGGCCTTGCTTCCGCTGAATTTGCCATTGCCTTCATCCTCTCGTTGCTGATTGCCCGTGACGCGATAGGTTTTCGGCGATATCTCGGTACTCATGGACGCGTGATTAACATGCTCACGCGGGAATTACCGGATGGCGAAGAATTAAAATATCCATTGCAGCTGCGCGAACGGATCGGTCACACTCCGCTGGAAGCGGCTGTTGGCGCCTTGGTCGGCATCGGAGTCAGCGCAGCCTATTATGTGTTCATATTCTAGCGCTGACAGACCGGGCAAAAATGGCTTGAACGCCCCCCTTGCTTGACCCGACGTATGACCGTGCCACAACGACGGCAGGGTTGATTTTCGCGTCCGTAGACTTTCAGGTGCTTATTCATACCACCGCTGACGCTGGCGCCCGAATCATCGTACCGACGGGTGGTGCCGCGAGCCGCTATCGCCTGCTGGATTACCTTTGGTATCGACTGGAATATCAAGAGCTTCTCTTTTTGCGTCAACCCTCCGGCCAAGCGAGTTGGCTTCACTTTCGCGCAAAACAGCACTTCATCAACGTAAATATTGCCTAAGCCCGCCACAACTGATTGGTCGAGCAAAATGGATTTGATGCTGGACCGCGATCGTCGTTTGAGTGAGGAAAAAAAGCTGTCTGGTGAAAATGCCGCGTCAGAGGGCTCGGGTCCAATTTTTTTCTTTAGAATAAACTCGGCCATCTCTTGATCAGGAATAAGCCTGACATAGCCAAACTGCCTCAAATCGTTGAAATACAGCACGCTGCCGTTGTCAAAATGAAAAATAATATGGGAGAAGCGATTTGGCAATTTTTCAGTCCCGCCTGGTATCATATGTCCCCCGCTTCGCAGACTCCCATCGGGGAATTGAAGCACGAGTTGTCCGGTCATTTTCAAATGCATAACCAGGGTCCATCCGCGCGACAGCCTAAACAAAAGTATTTTAGCCCGTCTGCTCAAACCAAGGATGTTTTTGCTCTTCACGGCGGCAATAAACCGCTTCGAGCTGCCCTGAACCATCTTAGGCAAAAGAACAATAGCCTTTGTAATCCTGCGTCCTACAAGGTAAGGGCGCAAATCATTGACCACTGTTTCGACTTCAGGTAATTCTGGCACTTTTGATTATTTCAGAACTGAGAGGATACCCTGCGTGTGACGCGCTTTTATCACCACAAAGGAAGAAGCGTCGCTCAAAGCGTCCTGGGTCAATCTCTCGGCTCGACGGCAATATCCACTGTTTCTTCGGCAAAAATCTTCCAAAGCGGCCAAGGCCTCGTGCCGCACTCCGGAGTCATAGTCTCGCATCGCCTCCACGATGGATTCAAACAAAAGATTGCGCAAAAACGCGCTTGGCGGCTGACTACGGCCCATGGTAATGACGGCAGTTTTTCTTACGCTGACGCTTTCGCTCTTCAACAACTCGCTCAATTGTCCCAGCAATCGCCGCTGTTCCGCTCGGCGAATGTGCGGGGCAATTTTGCGCACGGATGAAGTTGCGCACCATACCGCCTGAAATGTCTTGTCGCAAAGCCCTTGTAATGCCTCCCGGCTAAAATCTTGCAAAGGTTTTGAACTGATTTTTGCCACAAGAAAATATCTCCTCTACGCGGCGTCCACTATCATCCAAATGAAGAGCACGATGAAGAAAAGGCCCAGCAGAGTACCAAGCGATGTAAGTGAAGCGAGGACTGCTTCATGAAATTTATTCTTCAGGACAAGAAACATAGGATAGCCAAACACCACTAGCGCCGATATACCAGCGCTAAAGACAAACAAAAACAGAAAGGCTAGGCTGGATAAAGCAGCCGAAGAATCCGCCGACTTGAACCACTGCTCGATATATCTCATGAATACGGCCACCACCGAGATAAATACGCCCTCAAGCAGCCCGGCTGCCACTCCGATTTTTACGGTCGATATTTCGTGCTTCATGCTATCCTCCAAATGATTCGCCGGGTTCCACTTCCACCCAGGAATCGTAACCTGAATTAAATGTAAACGCTTTTAATGTCCTAACAAACTCGCTGTCCGAATATTGCCGCTGAATACTCTTATCCGAACCAATCCGTTTTGACCCAAAGCCTTTTTCACTGAGTACCACCGGCCTGACAATATATTCAAGCTTCATTCGTCCTATGGGGCCGTCAAACTCAATTGTCTCTATGGTTCCCGGCTCATCAGAAAACTCCTCTTTTCTTTCATCGAGAATCGTAAACCCGTCCTTGATTCTGCCTTTGATCTCCTCCCAACGTTCTTCAGTCATGAGCCTAGTATACTAAATTTCGATGCGGGCGGGCAACTGGTCGTCAACGATTTTTTATCTCTTCGATATCCCTGTGGATTTTTTCCAGCTTTTGCTTCACATCGGTTAATTGTTGGTCAGCGTGAAGGTCGGCTTGATAATCCGCTTCATCACGGATATCGTCGCGGGATGCCATGCGATTAGAATACATAAGCAGCACCATGCCAAGATAAATCGCCTCCAAAGAGACAATCAGTGTTAATAAATCCACTTCAAGATCAAACCAAAACCAGACGAAAAACCAGATGCTATGGAGAATAATCGCCCACCAGGATCCAAAAAACGACGCAATGGCGTTGGCCATCTTGTCCAGAAAGCTCTGAGGGTGTCCAATCCTTTTGCGCAGGTCTTTGAATTCCATGGCAATGATGTTATGAATCTACAACAGTAGTATACGTTTTTTTGCCTGAAATGGGAATACGCGGCCTTTGAAGCGTATTGATTTGAACCGAAAAAACGATTGACCTTTTGGTTAATAGTTCAATCTTAAACATTACGAGACAACCAGGAGCCCGGCGATGATCAAGGCAATAGCGAATATCTTTTGCAAAGCGATTTTGGGAGAAATTTCCTCACGAAATAAATTCGGCCGATACCGTGAAATGATCAAGGAAAAAACAAACACAAAAACATATTGCACGGTAGATACCGCCGACACTATTGTAACAAACCATAATGACGAAGCGAGCGTGGAAATTAGTCCGGCCGAGCTGGAAAGCGTTTCCGACAACACAGCCAGCCAAGGCCCTTTAGCACCTTTAGTCTTCACCTGAATTAGTAATATATTCCAGTGTCTTGAAAAGAGCAGCGTACCAATCAGTCCGGAAAAAACAGACAACCAGCCAAATACGGACCAAAATGAATAGTACTCCAATAAATATTTCATAATCACTATGTAAAATGAAACAACAACGGCGGAGAGCAGCATCAATCCCAGGGCACGGCTTTGAAAGATCATTCTCACGCTTCCGCGAAACATTATCAGCATCGCGCCACATACTATCAATCCAATCCCCGCGTATGTTATTGGCGAAAAGATTTCTCTCAAAAAAATCGCGCTCAGAATTGCCGTCGAGACCGGCACAATGGCAAAAAGCGGCGCTACTCTTGAGATATCCTCTATCTTAGCGGCGTGGAAATACGTGTATCCCATCACCACGAAAGCTCCTCCTCCAACGATAGCCAAAACAAAGTGGCCCGGTTCAAATATTGCCCAGCTGATTGATAAGCTCGCCACGCCAAAGACAAATTCAGTCAGACTGATGGGAATATATAAGCTACGAACGTCATCGAAATACCGTGAGACAAGCGTCTTATCGAGTATATTCGTGATCGCCCACAAGAAAGCGGCCAGCACGGAAAGTCCAATAGCCAAGGTCATACGGGTTGCGTTATTTCATAATTCCACCCCGGCTGCCAGGACTTGGTTTTGCGCCAGTCCTGATCAATCGCCTGCTCCCAGGACTTGCCATTCAATACGACTTCCAAAGCCAGCTGTGGAGCCTTGTGCGCCATGATCGCAATGTGTTTTTCGGTGTAATTGCTTTCTAGCATACGCAAAAAATCCCGAATTCTTTTTTCAACATCTTGAAGACTTTCCCCGTTCGGAAAAGGAGTTCTGATGTATCGCGTATAATCGATCATCCGCTCGGGCTTTCGCGTCAAAAAGCCATAATCACATTCTCGAAGCCGCTTGTCTTCGATAATATCCAACTTGCCGTCAAAACCCAACCGAGCGGAATCCACCGCCCGTTTCAAATCCGAACAAAACATTATACCGAAGCGCGACGCGTCAACTCGATTGCCCAGCTCATTCGCTTGTTGAATACCCAACTCGGAAAGTTCCCCAGGATCCCAGCCGGTACATAATCCTTGCTCGTTGTCCGTGGTTGTCCCGTGCACGAAATAAGTGATGTGGGTGGTCATAGTGTGACGTGTGAGGCCGCGGTCTTTTGTTATTTCCTCTTCGGTTGATAATATTTCTTCCCCTTCAATTCCTCCGGCAAATACTCCTGCTTTCCTTCTTCGGGAGTGTAATCGTGAGAATACTTGTAGTCCTTGCCATAGTCTAAATCCTTCATCAAATCGGTTACCGCATTGCGAAGATGCAGCGGCACCGGAACGTTCAGCTGTTCTTTAGCGTCTTTGCGGGCTTCCAGAATACCCACGTAAGAAGCGTTAGACTTCGACGCTTCCGCCAGATAGACCGCCGCGTGCGCGAGATTGAGCTGAGCTTCAGGAAAACCGATAAATTCTACCGCCTGAGCTGCCGCGTTGGCAATCAAGAGCGCGCGGGAATCGGCCATGCCTATATCTTCGGAAGCGAGTATGACCATCCGACGGGCAATGAAACGAGGATTTTCTCCCGCTTCGATCATCCTGGCCAGCCAATAGAGAGCGCCGTCAGGACTGGAGCCGCGCAATGACTTGATAAAAGCCGAAATAACGTTGTAGTGCTCTTCGCCTTTCTTGTCGTACATCAGCCACTTATGCTGGAGGGCGTCTTCGACCGTCTTTTTTTGAATATGGCGAAAGCCTTGCTTGTCCGGCGAGGTGCTTTTGACAGCGATTTCAATCGCGTTGAGAGCTGTGCGCGCGTCGCCGTTTGAAGCCCCGATGATTAAATCAAGCGCCGTTTTGCCAATCTTCACTTTGTACTGTCCCAGGCCGCGTTTCTTGTCCTGAAGCGCTTGTTTCAAAATTTTCCCTATGTGTTCGGGCTCCAAGCGCTTCAATACGTAGACTCGCGAACGCGACAGGAGAGCCGAAATAACCTCAAAGGAAGGATTCTCAGTCGTCGCGCCAATCAACGTGATCGTGCCGTTTTCAACATAGGGTAAAAACGCGTCCTGCTGGGCTTTGTTCCAACGATGGATTTCATCGACAAACAAGACTGTGCGCTGGCTTTGAAATTTTAAACGATCCTCCGCTTTTTTCACGGCGGCTCGCAGCTCACCTATCCCCGCCGCCACGGCTGAAATCTGCTCAAACACCGACCTGGTCATCCGGGCGATGATACGGGCGAGCGTTGTCTTGCCCGAACCGGGCGGCCCCCAAAAGATCATGGAGAACAGTTCATCATTTTCAATCGCCAGGCGAAGCACTGATTTCGGTCCGACCATTTCTTCCTGACCGTAAAAATCATCCAAAGACTCCGGCCGCATCCGGTCGGCCAATGGAGCTTCTCGCCGCAGGATTTCTTCTCGTTTTTTATCGAATAAATCAGCCATGACCCAATCCTAGCACAAAATCAGAAACCGAACAAGAACCGAACATTAAATTACCCTAACGGAATTGTGGCTATGGTTTCCGTATTTTGGTCTGAAAAAATTTTATCCGTTTCAACTAATTCAATCGAAGTAACGCTTTGCCTGCCAAAATCAAGCTTTTCGTACCGCTCAATGTCCCGCACGATTTCCCGTGGCGTTTCTTCGGTAAAACGGGCTAGTACCGTCCACCAAAGCCCCACATGCGGTCCAACATCCTGAGCGGCAGGTATTTTTTCTTTTTGAAAGTTTTCTAAACATTTTTTGACTAATGACCGCATCGACCCGGTCTGATCAAACACTTGGACAACAAGCGAGGAACCGATATTGACAGTAGCATAATGCAAATCGATTTTTCCAAGCTTCTGCGACGCTTTCTTCAATGATGAAATAATATCCTCACGGTAATGGCGAATCTCTGGCACCTGACCGATATTCGTCACGGTAACATGATAAGACTCGGCAGGATAATACAACAAACCCGGCCAGCGATTTCGAAGTGCGGACGATACAGTCAGCATCGTATCGGAAATTATTTCATCAGGCCTAATCACTAGCGTCCACCAGAGTTTTCCCTGATAATCTTCCGAACGAAAAACCGGCGGAGGCCATTGCTCCGCTGCCTGCTTCCAAAACGCCTTTCCAGCCTTCTCTTGCTCAGCGATTGTCATTATTTTGCTTACTTTCCAAATCTCCGCTCTCGCCTTTGATACTCTTTAATCGCTTGCTCAATCTCTTTTTCCGAGAAGTCTGGCCAGTGTTTATCAACAAACATCAACTCTGAATACTCCGACTGCCAAGGCAAGTAGCCCGACAAACGCTGCTCACCCGAGGTACGAATAATCAGATCCGGTTCCGGCAGGCCAGGATTATAGAGGTGGGTGCTAATAGTTTCTGGCGAGAGCCGGGCCGGATTAATCTTTTCAGAAATAATTTTTTTGACCGCGTCAACGATTTCCGCTCTCCCGCCGTAGTTTAAACACAGATGAACGATTCCGCGAGTATTGTTTTTCGTTTTTGTTACGGCGTTCGTAATCAGATTTTGGAGCTTCTTGGGGAATTCCTCCGTGCGGCCGGACACCATCAGCTTAATATTTTCTTTGTGAAATTTCTCAAGCCGGTTTTTGAACACGTCCTCAAACAAGGCCAGGAGATAATTCACTTCTCGTTTTGATCGCTTCCAATTTTCGGTCGAGAATGCCCAAAATGTCATCACCTTCACGCCCCGGTCCAAAGCGGCGTAACAGACACTCTCCATCACCTCAACTCCTTTTTTATGACCAAAAAGCGAAGGCCGACGATTGGCTTTCGCCCAGCGCCTGTTGCCATCGGGAATAATGGCGATATGCTGCGGTATAGAAGATGAGGACATATGAAATCAGCTCGTACGTGATACGATAAAATCAGCCAATTGCCGTAGCAGTATAGCACTTTTATTCTTTTTCTGTCCAGGTTGCGGAAGGGCTTTTTTTGCCCTATCGGCGTGTATCCTGGCCAGACGCGTATTCGCTTCGAGTGCTCCGCAATCCCGGATAAGTCCGCGTAAAAAACCGGCATCGCGGTAGCTAAGCGTTGCCGATCCATAAAGGCTATCAAAGCGCTTTAGTTGGGGGCCGCTGAGGCGTTTGCGCGTTTCCGTGTACAGCAAAGTGCGTTTGCCTTCGCGGAGATCAGAATGAGCGGGTTTACCAGTCTGTTCCGGGCTGCCAAACACGCCCAAAATATCGTCCTGGATTTGGAAGGCCAGCCCGGCCGGGATGGCGTAGCGTGACAAAGCCAGTAAATCTTTCTGGCTGGCACCGGCGAGAATAGCCCCCAATTGGAGTGGCAATTCGAACGTGTACTTTGCCGTCTTGTATGTGTGGATCTGATAAATATCTTTGGCGCTGGAACGGCCACGATATCCTTGAAAGACGTCAAGCGCTTCGCCAAAATTTGTTTCAGTCAGAGCGAGGTTGATATGCCTGATTGCCTCCAGTTTCTTCGTTTCGGGAAATGAAGACTGGATAATAAGCTCGTAAGCCAGATATCCGCCGATATTTCCTGCCAGGATTCCCATCGACAGACCAAAATGATCAGCATCGCTGCCTTTCAAACGACGTTTGTGCCAGTCGGAAAAATACCGGTGGACGGTGGGGCCACCGCGACGCGTATCATCACGGTCAATGATGTCATCGTGTATCAAAAGATACGAGTGGATAATTTCTACCGCTGCCGCCACATCAGTCAGCGAAGAGCCTGGACTGGAGGACACCGACAGGTATCCCAGTCTCACCAACAGGGCTCGTACTCTCTTGCTTGATCCCCTGAGCGTAAACTCTTCCAGGCGACGAATAATCTCGGAGGCTATGGGATGAATCTTACTCGACCGCGATAACGCTTTCGAAAAATACACGCGAAGACGTTTTTCAACGTCGCGCTTTACGTCTTTGATTTCCGAGTGTAGGTCTTCAGGCATTTGGAAGCAATAGTCTGGCTTGATCTTTCAGTTTGGCAATGACTCGCTGCTCAGCCCGGCTGCAGCTGTTCCAGGCGGTGAAACTCAGCAGATCCTCAAGAGTAACCGTGTTGAGACGCAGGAGCTTAGATTTCATGCTTTTGTCAAGGTGGAACAGCACAGTGATAGGATATTGGTCCGTTTTTTCAATCCATTCGAGCAAACTGTTGCCCGCGGGATAGGACCAGCTCACTAGTTTGACTCCCGAACACTCGGCGTACTTGACTGCTTCAGTGGTGTGCTTTGTGTTCGTCACCAGCCATGACTGATGGATTTTCTTTTTTGGCGCCTGTCGATCTGGATTATCGTCCGTATGATAGCCTTTCTCAATATCGTCAAACCGCGCTTTGACATAGAGTGCCGTCTTAACGCCGGTTTTGTAACCCTTGCGGTTGTGGAACTTGCACTCAAACACGTTCACTTCACCTTTCCTCGTGGCTAAAACATCCACCTCATGCGAAACGCAAAACCCTCTCACGTATACGCCGACCTGACAGTCATATCCTTGGCGTTCGAGCAGTCTGGCCACATAGCGCTCAAAAGGATAACCGGTCGGGCCCAGCTCAATCAGCGCCCGCCTCAGGCTGTAGCGCATGGCCGACGGTTGATCGCTTTTGGCCAACTCACGCCGGGCAAAATCGTAAATCGTATCGGTGGATTTGAGCACGCCTTCCATCTGAGAGGCCTGCTTGCTCATGCGCAACGTGGTGGTTTCAGAGACGCCGGAATTTCTGAGAGAAGTTTCAAATTTCTCCCGATCAAAAGGCTGATATTCACCCGATGCTTTTCGTACTTTCATAGAGTCCATCATACCGCATTCCGAACCGCAAGACAAACGAAAATGACGGCCGAAACTGTTTTAGCGATCGTCAATAATAAAGTTGCTCACAAGCGTTTCCATCCTCATCACCGTCTATCAAATGAATGTCCTCGCCGCTTTCTTTAGCACAACACTCGTAGAGGCTTTGAGCGTCGTCAGCTGTTTGAAAATCTCGGCAGTCGTAGAAATTATATTCGCAAAAACAGGCGGGCGCGTCTTCCAGTGGAGTTTCTGAATTTTCAGCCTGGTACTCGGCTGTCTCCGCTCGTTCAGGAGTGTTTTGCTCCCAAACGCTTAGAAGTCTTGGATCACAATTCCCCCATAATCCACGACTGGATTCTCTGGCCTGGGTTTCCAATCTTATATACTCTTCTCTTCGCGCGTCATCCGGCGGGACGATAAAAGCCCTCGCGTATCCTTCCTCAACCAGTACGCGATTGACCTGTGTTTCACCAACATACACGTACCGCAACAAGCGTCCGTATCGGTCTGTATCACGAACGTCTTTTTCCAATCTCACGGCTTTGCCTTCGACTAATTCCCGGTTGCGTTCTATTGCTTCGGCCGCGTAACAATCAGGCGGCCGATGGGTAAGCTCAGGCGTGTCAATGGCCAAGTAACGCACGGTTTCACCGCCTTCCACGATAATCGTGTCACCATCAACAATCTGGATAACAACAATGCGCTCTTCCTCCAGTGAGCTTTCAGTTTCAATCCTATCCTCTTGGCCGCGTGTTTCTGCCTGTTGGCTGTCGGTGGTATTGGGACTGATAACCCACCACGCGGCAAACATCCCGAAGACGATAACAACGACCAAATCCCTAATTGACGGTTTATTTCTTTTCATTTTTTTACAAAAAAGGTTGTCGCAACGAATTTCTGGTTACGAAGAGTTGACCGCGCTATTGGTGAACAATCACCGGCGTGCCAACATCGGCCCAGTTATAAATCCATTCGGCGTTCGTCCGGTCAATGTTCACGCAGCCGTGACTCATCTTATTGCCGAAGTTGTTGTGCCAGTAGGCGTAATGCAGATAATAGGTCGGCGCAAACCGCAGGTTAAAGTCAACGTCCTCCAAGTCGTAGTTATCGGGGTGGTCCGGCCCATAGGTCCATTCGTAATCTTTGGTGGGAATCTTGGCGGTCACGCTGAAGTCGCCTTCAGGCGTGGGGTATTTGTCCAAACCCGAGGAAATAAGAAAGGTGTTTTCAATAATTCCGTTTTCGTAGGCGTACAAGCGCTGTTCGCTCAGCTTCACCTCAATGTATTTTCTCAAATCCGTGTGCCCTTGGATAGTATTGCGGCCCGGAGCGGTGATGATTTCGGTTTGCCCGTCACCGTCCACGTCACCCACCGCCGTGTAGACCCCGCCTCTGAATTCGCTTTCATACGCAAAGAAGTTTTGCGAAAGCGGCTTGCCATAGGCTTCAAATACCCGTACTTGCGGTCCCCCTCCGGCGGCGATCGACACCACTATTTCGTCATATCCGTCATGGTCGACGTCCCCGGCCGCCACGTGAAAACCACTCTGGACCGTCTCAGGCCAGCCTTCAAACTGCCCAACAATAGATCGCGATGAATCAGTCCGGTACACTTTCACCAGTGAACGGCCAAAACGATATATTGAAGTAACAATTTCAGCCGCGCCACCATCAACTTCAGCTACCGCCACATGGACACCGCCCTGATCACGCTTGGCGTATGGGAAGATCTCCACATTTTCCGTATTGCCATACCGTGAAAAAACGCGAACATGGGGTTCAGCGCCGACTCCCACGCCTGTCACGATCTCCGCCACGCCGTCCGCGTCAACATCGCCGCAGGCAATGTTTACCCCGCCGCGGAAATCGGTGTGGTAGGCAAAAAAGCCGGGCGTGAACAACGGCTGACCAAACTGGTTGAGGACGCGCACATGCGGCCCGCCGCCCTGGCCCGAACCGGTCAGAATTTCAAAACGTCCGTCATTGTTGAAATCACAGCTGGCGACCTTCACGCCGCCGCGAAAGCTCTCCGGATAAACAAAAAACTGCCTGACTAGACTCCCATCTTGCCTCAAAATACGCACTTGTGGACCTCCGCCCGGCCCCGCGCCGATGATGATTTCCTTGATGCCGTCGCCATCCACGTCCCCTGTCGCCACCGTCGCGCCCCCGTGGAAGCCTTTATCAAACGCCAACCATGAAAATTCTTTTTCCATCGCCACCCCTCCAAACACCTTGATTTCAGGCGCTCTGCCTTCTGTCGCGTAAGCACCTGGCGTGGCGAATATAAACCCGGCTCCGACTAAAACGATGGTGCTGAGGAGGTTTTTGCTCATGCCCCAATTCTAAGGAAGAAAATCTTTTTTGGCAACTGTTTGACAAAGATATTTGTGGCGAGTAGTTTGGAAATGGTGGTGTAGATCTTCAAGGAGGACCCGATGGCTCGTTCCAAAAGGAATCAACCGGATATCACTTTCGTAGAGATAGAGTGGACCAAGGACGCCCCTTTCTGTTGCAAGAGGAGAGGCTGCGGGGCACAAGTTCCAAGAGGAAAGAAAATCTATAGAGTGCAGCGCAGAAGCGGCGAACTACTATTGGACGTCTGCAGTCAGGAGTGCGCTGACGGATACCGAGATGAGCTGGCCGCGCTGATGGAAGAGCCGATATAACCGGCAACAGCCGTTGACGTGAGGGATATATTGATGAACGCTCAAACTGGAAACGAACCCTTGCTTCCCTTGCCCATGGGACAGCCAAGTCACGCCCGCCTCGTAGCCAATGGCCTTTTGCATGCTCAGCGAAGCACTATCGCGCTGAACAACCCTGCCAAGTGTGCAGGCTGCAACATGGATCTGGCCGCGGGAATGCAGGTGATCGTCCGAACCAGCCCCAATGGTCAAGACGAAAGTGTCTTCTGTTCGGACAGCTGTGAAGTCGCGGAAGAAGTGCGGGAGCTTGACGAGGCCGGCTTCCTGGATCGGGCCGAAGCGCACTTCCTTATGGAACCCGCCAAGTGCCGTCAATGCCAGGATGATCTGGCGACGGGACAGCAGGTGCTCGTCCGCCGCGGACCGGATGGCGAGCTACACGACATTTTCTGTTCTTCAATCTGCGAACAAGCATGAGCCCCCATCGCGAACAACGATGGGTTTTTATTAGTACGTCTTTTTCCCGGCAGTGAATACCTCTTCGTGCAGCGCAAACCAAGTTGTTTTGCGCTGCAGTAAGAAATATCAGTTTCTATTGCTGCGGAGGCGTGGAAGCCATTGGCGCGGAACCGCCGGACTTTGACTTCATTGGTGCTGTTATCAGCACATAGAGCGCGGACAAGCCAACGATAACATAAACAATACGGGAGAGAGCTGTGAATTCACCAAAAATCGCGTCAACTAAATTAAATTCAAAGGCGCCCCAGAGGCCCCAGTTGAGTCCGCCGATGATCACCAAAATCATGGCGATCCAATCGAGTGCGTTCATTTTCATTCTTTTCACCCCCTTTCAGGCTGGTTTTTATGTGTTTTATGATATCAACAGTATAGCACAAATATACAAAAATCTCGAACGATTCTTCCTTTTTTTGGCTTTTTTTCTTGACAAATTAGCCCACTAAATATAGATTGATTTGACGCTCTTTTGACAGACTGCTTTAGGCAGAGATTGGAGGTGAAATTTTGAGAAGAAAAAAGAGCCTCTTCAGACGACTGATCGCGGTACTTCTCGGCCTAGTGGGAGTAGTCACTGGCATGCTGTTTAGCCCGCGCCTGTCGTCCATCGTTGCTGAATACCAGGAAGCGCAGACTTTGCGAAAGGACATCCGCGATCTGAATCCTCAATCCCTCGATGAGTTCTGGCCTGATCTCTATCTCTCAATGGACTGGGACACTGAGCGATGGTCTCGGTTCAATCCAGAAGTTCAAGAGATGATAGAGCTGCTCAGCCGGGATTCATCAGGGCATAAGACCTGGGCAACTGAGGAGCTGCGGAACAGATCCTATTGGCAAGCCATGCACGACATTCGCTGGGGGTACATACGATATCGGGTGGACCCGGACGAAAGATCGTGGCTGGCCTACACAGCGAAGAAAAGCGAACTGCTCTTCGAAGCTGTGGTCTGCTTCCTGCTCGGAGGAGGAGCCGGAGTGGCGGGGTTGTTGTTTCTGCCATATATAACCGTGCTTCTTCTGACTGGCTTGTTTCTCCTGGGGAAAGGCGGATCCGCCTGGATTTCAAACGTCCCACAGGAAACTCCCCCAATCGTCCAAGCAATCAGTGACGCAGAACACGATGCAAATGACTGCGGACCCGCGATACTGCCGACGGTCATCGGCCTCGTCGCGCTCGTAGTCCTCTGGCTGATCCGGTCAAGAGAAACGACAAAACAGCAGATGCTGCTTGTCACTCGCGGCCGGGCTCGTGCTCCGCCGCTGAGTGAAAGGAGATTCCTCGTGAAGTTCATGCTGTCTTTCTTGTTTCTCGTGATGGCGCTACCGGTTCAAGCCGCCGACTCCATTTACCTCCAATTCGGCGAGTGGCAGAATACCGGCGCGCCGTACTCCGGCGTGACTTGGAGCCACCAGCATGGCTGGTGGACGTCCAAAGCGTTCACCTTCCTGGACGGCAGCGTGCAGGAGCTGCTCTGGCTGCCTCACTTCAAGTTGGGCCGTTTCGACAGCTCGCCCGGACTGGCGCTTGGCGTTCTGCCCGATGAAGTTGGCCTGCACAGCTACTATGGCTACGATTGGCGAAGCTCATACACCTGGGGGGACACGGTCAAGCCGAACCTTTCGTCATCCGCTCTCTGGCTACGAATAACGTCACGCCAGACGTCCGACGATCTTTTGAACCATTTGGGAATCGTCGGAATCCAACGCCACTGGCGGCACTTCTCTCTCAAAGCCTCCTACCAGCCCATCTACCGGAACGGCGCCTGGGAACACCGTCCCGCTCTGTCAGTTTCACTCCCGCAGCGACATTTCACGATCCATCTCGAGGTTCGCCGGACGGTCGATCCGTTCTGGAAGACGTCGGGGAACGTGGATGTGGAGATTCCACTGAGTCGATGAACCCAAAAACCCGGACACGGCATTCGCCGTCCCCGGGTTCTTTTTTTTACCTGAATACTTCCGGAGACCCTACTCTACTATCAGCGTCCCCACCATCCCGTTTGCCCGGTGATCTTCGACGCTGCAATAGAATTCAAAAGTTCCGGCTTGATCAGCGACAAAGGTGACTGAGTCGCTTTCTCCTTCTGAAACTTCGTCAGTGGCGGCATTGAATTCATCAAGCACCCAATCATGGTTTCCCTCGGTACTGCTAAAATTGATGGTTACCGTGTCACCAACATTGACTCTTATCTCATCCTGGGAAAATGTATATGGCTCACCAGTCAGAGTGAAGGTTTTAGTCTCGCCAGTTTCTTCTTCCATCACCTCATTTGTGTTCTTGTCTTCCATCATCGCGTCATCATCCTCTGTTGCTCCATTTGCGTTCGACGTATTGGCGTTGTTTGTGTTCGTGTCATCACCGCCATTGGTGAAGATGACCACGCCAACAACCACCAAAGCGACTATGATCACTAAGGTAAGTATTCCTTTCATGGGCATATGTGTGAATAGTAATGCCCTTAGTATATAGCACTCTGAATGGCTGTCAAATACCCTTTACACACAAACACCGCTTCCATGAAGAGCGGCGTTTGTGATTGAACAAAATTACGCCCACACGGCCAGTATTCCGCCAGCTAATGAGATACCGATCAGAAAGTAAACGGCTTCAATGAGAAATAGCTTGAACGGCCGCCGTTCATAGAGGAAGTTCATTCCAGCGGTAGTGAAGAAAAATCCCACCCAGAGCCAGACGCCGGTGACGATTCCATCCCAGAATGTTTCAGCCTCGGTGTAGTCTACAAAATGAGCCAAGACGTACACCATAAGGATGCTCAAGAGAAGTCCGAGTGTCATGGTTTTTACGGGACTGGATTTCTTGAGATCTTCTTCGGTCTTGCCGATGAGATTCATCCAAGCCCCGCCAAAAACCGGCTTTGAATACCAAACAAAGCCCAGAATCTGCAATCCGACAACGGCCGCGAGCATCGCGAGATAGTTTAACGAAACTTCAGGCATAATTTTCACCTCCTTTCATATTCTTTTCCATACTATAGTAGGAATAGCGAGAAGAAAAAAGTTATCAGTTCCGAGTCATCAGTGCTATTTTGAAAAATTATCCCGCCTGTAATTTTTTTTTCACTTTGTCCACCACATCGCTTAGCTTCCAGTCCGACTTAATCATAAAATCAATGACTTTACCCTCAGCGGCTTCGGCTACCTTGGTCGTCTCGTTCAGATTAGTTAGCACAATCACCGGAACACCCCTGCCCCATTCATCGAGGCGTAGCTTAGAGAGCATTTCCAACCCATGCATTTTCGGCATCAAAATATCAAGCAAAATCAACTGAGGATGCTTTTCCTTTGCCAGCCGCAGCCCTTCCACGCCATTATCCGCCTCGAGCGTATGGAAACCCTCGGCCTTCAACTTCGTTACTATCGCGCTACGTAAAGGCACCTCATCTTCAACTATTAAAACAACTTGCCCTTCCTTTGGCATTTTACTTTTCTTTAATATTATTTTTGGCTTTTTCTAGCATAATGAAGTATACAATGTTTTTGAGATAGGTTCTAGTGACTTTGTTACTAAACAAGGCGGGCTATGCTTCTCTCGATCAATTCAAAAAAGGTTTTGACATTTGTACTTCTGGTGGCGAGGCACTTATCCAAACAATGATGACTAGCGGTTGACCCTTTTTTGTAAACGCATGTGGAACAGGATTTGATGGTGGCTCGGGCCAGGCTCATGGATATGGCGAAGTGAAAAAAAGTTTCAGCCCAACTTTGAAGTTGAATTAAAATACAGCCCAGCATTCGGTGACACAGAATATGCGACTACGCTCCTTTGCAAACAAAAAAATTGAATACTCCGAAAATACAACCATGTTATTGTCGGCAGACAGCCCCCTCCCAATGAATGAAGTCCGGCCCTATTTGAGATCCAACTTATCTTTGACTTTTTTAACTATGTCACCAAGTTGCCAGTCGGACTTTATCAGATAATCAAACACTTTCTTTTGGTGAGCCGCAGCAATATTTTCCGCGTCATAGAGATTGGTCAAAAGGATAATTGGCACTTTCTTACCCCAGGCATCCAGACGAATCTCCCGCAGAAAACTCATCCCGTCCATTTCTGGCATAATGATGTCAAGCAAGATTATGTCGGGGTGCTGCACTAATGCAATTTCCAGCCCCTTTTTTCCGTCATTCGCTTCCAGCGTCCTAAACCCTTCGGAGGTAAATTTTTTCACTAGCGCTTTGCGAAGCGATTCTTCATCCTCCACGATCATAACTTGTTTCGACGATGCGGTCATAATATATAATTAATTATTGAATGTCTGGGCGGTCATTCTGGCTGTTTTTTTTTGTTGGTTTACCTAAACTGTTCATTTTCAGCTGGATCTTGGTCACCAGATCGTTTATGGCGGCGGCCAGCGTGCCGATTTCATCTTTGGAATGCACGGTTGACCGCTCATGGAAATCTTCGTCGTAGGTGATGCGACGCACGGTTTTCGTCAATGAGACAATCGGCCTAGCGACGTGGATATGCATCCAACTGCCGATAAAGTACAACACAATGATGAGCGAAACCAAAAGTATAATTCCAACAAAGAAGATCGTCCGCTGGACGGAAAAATAGGCTGAATATGTCGAGGACTCAAGTACCAGGGACCATGTCGGTCCGACAAAGTATTCTCGTTCCCCCATAGTAGCCCTGGCCAGAAGCACGTCGGACAAATAATTGGTTCCACTGGGCAGTACCGTCGTATCGGAACTGCCACGCAGCGCAAAGTCAACAATTTTTGGCTCATAAAACCCTGAGAAAAGCGCCATCTCCGCCGCGGGATCCGTCTCCGCGATAATATTTCCCGAAGAATCAAAGAGATAGAGCAAGTCCGTATATGTTGCTTGGATAAAATCTGCAACAAAGTTCCAGTCCATCAAGCCGACCAGCTGATATTTTTCCTGGTCGCCGAAAGGCAAAGGGACAACCATGAGAACGATTGGCTGATTGGCCGGTCCGCCGCGAAATACTTCTGAAGCGTATCCCAAACCGGATTGTGACGAGCTTCGTTCCAGGCGCAGCTGCTCCTGTACTGCGTCAGACGCGAAACTACCGGATGGGCTGGAGTCGCTTATATTTCCCTCGGAATCCATGACAGCAAAAGCAGTCCACTGTGGCGTCTTGGTCAGCTGGGCAGTCAGACTCCCCCCTTCAACGAACGCGGTCATGACGCGCAACTCGGAGAGCCGTTCGCGCATGAAGACGTCAATGCCATTGGCAATAAGCGTAACTCGTTCAAATCTCTGCTGATTGATCACCTGCTTGAACTCTCTCTGTGAGAATCGAAAAACCAAAACCGATGTGACTCCTAGGAGGATCACTAAAGCTGTCGTAGTCACAATAGTCAGTTTTATCGAAAGTCTCATTTGCTATATTCAGAATTACGATGTTATACGGCCTCTTTTAGACGGTCTCGCACTTTATCCACGACATCGCTAATCCTCCAGTCGGACTTTATTATATAATCAAAAACTCCGCCTTCGGCCGCTTCAGCAACTTTCGAGGCTTCATTGAGATTAGACAACACGATAACCGGGATATTCGCACCCCAGTCGTTATGCCGAAGCTGACTCAACATTTCTAATCCGTGCATTTTTGGCATCAGTATATCTAGCAGAATCAGGTCTGGCTTCTGATCCAATGCCACTCGTAGACCCTCCTCGCCATTTGCCGATTCCAGTGTCCGGAATCCTTCCGCTGACAATTTTGTGACCAGCGCCTTACGCAAAGATTCTTCGTCTTCCACAATGAGAATGCGATCACTTATGGCATTCATGGCTGTATCCTCCTCCTTCATTACGGCCAATAATATTTTGTTTAAACCCTATCCCGCGAGATGCTATTTCATAAAGGCGAGTTCACGCGTTCCGAGCCGTTTCTTCATTCCTTGAAGCGGCAATGTCACAGTAAATGTCGTCCCTTTGTTCAGCTCGGATTCGAAGCTGATGCTCCCGCCAATCGCATCCAGGATTGACTTGACGATGTAGAGCCCGAGACCGGTGCCTTTTGTATCCTTCGCTTTCACATTATCAGCCCGGAAGAGTTTTGTAAATACCTGGTTTTGCTGGTTTTTGGGAATGCCGTATCCGTTGTCGGCTACCGTTATGATGATATTTTGCTGCTTTTGTCTCACCATGATGCGTATGCGACCGCTGGTCGGGGTGTATTTTACCGCATTGGTGATGAGATTCTGGACAATAATCCTCGTCAGATTTGGATCAGCGTTGATACTCGGAATCCGATTGTCGAAATCAGTGGTGATTTTCAGCTTCTTTCCCTGGATATCCTTATAACTTTCTCTCAACATTTCCTCAAAAACGAGAATGAGGTTGATTTTTTCGGGGTTGACGATAAAAGTTCCTATGTCCAGCCGGGAAACATTGAGCAGAGAGTTGACCAGACTTGTCATGCGGAGACTGCCAATATGGATTTCGTTCAAGAAATCTCTCTGATTTTTGGTCAGTTTGCCCGTGTCGCCGTCCAGAAGCATCTCCGTGTACCAGTTGATGGAGGTCAGCGGAGTGCGCAGCTGATGAGAAGCCAGCGCTATGAAAGAGTTTTTTGCGTGGTCGATTTCTTGCTCCCGCGTGATGTCGTGAAAGACCGCAACCACTCCAACAATTTTATTTTTTACGACTACCGGCGAAATAGTCATGGAAACTGGGAATCTGCTTCCGTCTTTTCGAATGTAAAAATACGATTTATCAGCAATAATAGTCTTGCCCCTGAAAGCGGCGGCAATCGGGAGATTTTTTTTCGGTATCAGTTTTCCATTTTTATCCGCTACTTTCCACACCTCGAAAGACGATTTGCCAACCATCTCTCTGGCGCTCCAGCCAAGTATTTCCTCGGCCTTTTTATTCATAAGCATAATTTTTCTATCTTGATCAATCGCCACTACTCCATCGGCGATGCTTTTCAGGAGCGCTTCATCTTTTGCTTTGGCGCGCGTCAGTTCTTCTTTCTCAACCTGCAAATCCTCAAGAACGTTGCGGGCGGCGTCTCTGGCATTTTTCATTTCCTTCTCTTGTATTACAAGCTTGGCTTCCAATTTCCGCCTGCTATTCAAAGCCAAGCTCATATTTCTCGAATTTATCTCAAGTTCAGCCCATGCTGATAGACTGATAAGAAGCTCTTGCTTGCTTTTTGAAAATTTTCTCGGTTTTGTGTCCTTAATGCACAAAACGCCAATTCGCTGGCCATCTGAATTCAGAATCGGGACACCGGCGAAAAAACGTATAAATGGCTTGCCAATCACCATTGGGTTATCGAAAAATCTCGCATCTTTTTTTGTGTCCGGTATGACCAGCACTTCATCAGCGGTCAGCGCGTGTCCGCAAAAAGAAATTGCTCGTTTGCCCTCTTTTTCGTCAATTCCGCAAGCAGATTTAAACCACTCTCGTTTTTTATCAATAAGGGTGAGAGTTGAAATGGGGACATCAAACAACTTCGTCGCCGTGCGCGTAATGCGATCAAATCGTTCTTCCGGCTCCGTATCGAGGAGGGCTGATTGATAGAGAGAACCCAGGCGTTCTTTTTCGTTCTTGGGGATTGGCGCCGCTTTCATCTAATCAGCAAGCAGGAATGAGTCAGGTTGCTCATATCTTTTTTCCGTTACCCTTTTTGGTTTTCCGTTCCAGGGCGCTAATTTCATTCTTAAGCTCTATCATTTTTAATTCTCTCCCCACCATGCTCTTGTTTAACAATTCTAATTCTTTAATTCGATTGGTCAGATCTTTTGTTCGCTGGGAAACCTTCACCTCCAGCTCTTTGGTATATTTGGCCCGTATTCTCTCAAGATCCTTGCTGGGAGTAATATCTTCCATGGCCAAAAGATTAATTGAACGTTATCTATTTGTCTGGCGTTCAGCATTATAATTTTTTTTCCGATTGTTTCAAAAACATGGTCAACCTCATAATCTCTCACAACCTTTTTTTCAGGCAGTATTTCATTCATCAATTTCTTCAGCCCGGGAATATCCCATTGGCCATTTCCTAATTCATACAGTAATGTGCCCTCTGTTTGTTTCTGAGAAACCAGGAAAGTTTCATAAAAAATCTTGTTTCCCGAAATTACCCGAAGATTAGAGTTAAGAATTAAGAATGGCTCCCTCGCAACATCCGCTACGGTATTCAAATAATGCAGAGCGAGCTTTTTGGCTTCTGTGGCCTCGCTTTCTTTGTCGTGGCTATTTTTCATTTTCCCCTCCATTTTTTAGCTAAATTATGAATAATATTCTATATAATAGCATTTTTCACAATACCGCGTAAAGCTGGCATTAAGCCGTGACATTGGCACTCTAGAACCTATCTCAAAAGTTATTTCTCAACAAAATAATCATGCAACCCAGTAAAACAAAGCATAAAAAATTCGTGGTGCCATCTGAAGAGGTCCTTCGTCTTCGACTACCAATATATTTTTATTCATAATAGTCGGAGATATTGAGGTTTGCAGTCAGTTCCCTGATTCCGCTTTTCATTTTTATGCCGTCCACTGGCAGCGTGAGGGTAAAAGTTGTACCCTTGCCCTCTTGAGAAACAAAACGGATTTTCCCGCCAACGGCGTCCAGTATCGATTTTACCATATACAGGCCCAGGCCGGTGCCCTGCTTGTTTCGCTTTATCACATTGTCGCCTCGAAACAGCTTGGAAAACACTTTGTCCTGCTGATAGGATGGAATTCCGATACCGGTATCCGACACGATCCCGATAATACTTGCCCCGCGCCGGCTCAGGGCGATGCTGACACGCCCTCTAGCAGGAGTGTATTTCACCGCGTTCGTGAGAAGATTCTGAAAAATAATCCGGATTAGGTTCGAATCAGCCATAATGCTCGGCAATTCGGACTCAAATTCAGTTTTTAATGACAATTTTCGGCTTTGAATCTCGGGATAGCACTCTTTCAGAATGTCCTCAATGATATGGACGAGATTCACCGGTTCATGATTAACGACGAAAGTCCCAAGATCAAGCCTTGATACGTTCAATAAGGCATTCACAAGATTGGTCATGCGCCGGCTGCCTGCCAATATTTCACTCAGAAAATCTTTTTGTTTGGAAGATATTGGGCCGGCGTCTCCATCAAGCAGCATTTCCAAATACCAGTTGATGGTCGATAAGGGGCTGCTGAGCTGATGCGAAGCGAGAGAAACAAATTCGGTCTTCGCTTTGTCGATTTCCGCTTCTTTGGTAATATCCCGCTCGATGCCTACAAAAAAGACTACTACCCCGGCGTTGTCCAAGACAGGCGCGATGTGGACTTCGGCAACGTAGGTCTGTCCGTTTTTTCTTTGATTAGTGATTTTGCCAATGAAGGTCCTTTTTTTCACTTTGATCGTGTTCCAAAGATCTCGATAGAACTCCGCGGGCATCTGACCGCCCCAGAGTTTTTCGGAATCCATTTTCTGGCCGATGGCTTCAGTCCGTGAATAGCCCGTGACCCGCTCAACCGCTTTGTTGGCAAAGAGAATCGTACCGTCAGGATCGGTGATAATAACGTGATCCGAGGCGTGTTCAACAGCCAGTTGAAACTTTTTAAGGTCCTCCATCAGGTTTTTCAGCCGCGTTTCGCTTAATTTCCTTTGGGTGATGTCAGCGGAGAGAATCAGAATTCCGCCCGGAACAGGCTCCATTCTCAATTCATACCAACCCTTTGTACCGTTGGGAAATGTAAACTCGTTTTCCATGCTGTCCGAGTTGCCGTCAGTGAAACAGGTTTTGAGCCGGGAAAACATCTCGGTTTTCTCTATTCCGGGATACATTTCCATCATCGTTCGTCCAATCAGCTTTTCTTTGGAGTACTGGCTTTGCTGAGCGGCGGCATCATTGACATACACATAGCGCCAATCAGGAGTGATAATCTGACAGCCTTCGATCATGTGATCAAGCGACTTGCGAAAAAAATCAGGCTTGAGGTTCTGGAAAAAACTCAGGTGAAAGCTGGAGTGTTTTTTGTCCTTCATTGAATCAGCGAAATTTTATTACAAAAAACCAGCCATGAAGATAATATCTTTCCTTCATTAGCCATTTACAAGTTAAAACTATTTTTCCGCTTCCCTCCACCTTCATTGCCGCTTAGTAGCAACGTATTATCTACGCACTATACCACTTATCCATCTGATATGCAAACAGTGCACAATTCACCAAGTTTGTCGCCTCGCCGGGCTGGCTTTTTTCAGGTCTTCTTCAGTCTTGCCGATCAGGTTCATCCAGGCACCGCTGAATACCGGCTTGGCGTACCAGATAAAACCTAGGATCTGCATTCCGACAATTGCCACGAGCATGGCCCAATAGTTTAACGAAACTTCAGGCATTATGTTCACCTCCTTTCGTATTCTTTCTATTACGATTCCACAAAACATCCTGCAAGCAAAAATCTATCAGCATAATCATAATACTGCGCCTACCAGAACGGCCCCGTTATATTCTAGGGTGCACGGAACAATCCCAATTGGTTAGGAAAGAGAGTTGTTAGTCTAAGAGTATGCATTTGTACCAGCTACTTGTTTTGGTATCAGGTGTTTCTTAGAAAAAGCAAAACCTGAACCTGATTTAATATACTTTTCGAATCGTAGAGCATCTTTCTTTTCCATAAACGCGCAATACCAAACCAGTCGAAATGGCGCTTTGGAAGAAGTGTATTTCTGTAATTTCCCATTATGCCTCGAAAGCTGCTTCTTAATATCTTCCGTGAAACCCTTGTAGTAACTGGAATCTCTACGACTTTGGATTATATATACATAATACATA